>NZ_JBEXDT010000030.1:0-77214 GCF_040605905.1 Nonomuraea sp. NPDC005501
CGAGCTCATGGGCCCGGCGGATGGTCGCCGTCCCCTCCTTCTCGTCCGAGGGCCCGTACGCCAGGGAGATCCCCATCGCGCCGTACCCCAGCGCCGACACCGTGAGGCCCTGCGTGCCGAGTGTGCGCTTTTGCATGATGTGTCCCATTTCTTCAGAAGTAAGAGCACTCTAACATTATGTTAGAGGCGTCTAACATGCCGGAGGGGAGAGAATCGTTCGCCATGAGCAGTCCCACGACGCCACGACGCGGCTACCACCACGGCGACCTGCGCGCCGAGCTGATCCGTGAGGGCATCGCGCTCCTGGCGGAGACGGGGGTCGCGGGGTTCTCGGTGGCCAAGGTCGCGGCCCGTGCGGGCGTGTCGTCGGCCGCGCCGTACCGCCACTTCCCGGACCGCGAAGCCCTGCTGGCCGCCTGCGCCGCGTCCGTCATCGCCGCCATCACGGATCTTCTCGCCGAGGCGGCCGAGCGGGCCGGGCCCGATCCGGTCGAGCGGCTCGCCGCCACCGCGGGCGCCTACACCCGTTACGTGCTGGGCCATCGCGCCGGCGTGGAGTTCGTCTTCGCCCACGACTTCGCCGCCCCGCACGCCGAGACCGTCCAGGAGCAGAGCCGCCGCCTCATGGACACCCTCATGGCCCTGGCCGGCGACGTCCTGCCCGGCGACACCTCGTGGGCCGACACGGCCGACTTCGTGTACGTGCACCTGGCCACCACGCACGGCTACGCGACCCTGCTGCCGTCGGGCGCCCGCCCGCGCCGGGACGTGGACACCCTGGTGGCCCGCGCCGTCGCCGCCGCCCGCGACCACATCACCGGCCACGTGATGCGCCTGGGCGGCACGCCGGGGATCAGCGGCTCCGAGCCCGGGAGATGATCGCGTCGGCCGGCGTCGTGACAGTCGATGTCTGAGGTGACCTATAAGGTCATGTGCCGCAAGTGATGAACGACGGGAGAGACGATGACATACCCCCCGCCCCGTCCAGGGCCGGGGTTCCCCGCCCCCCAGCCGCCCGGCGGGCATCCCTACGGACCGGCCCATCAGCAGCCGGGGCCGCACGGACCCTACCCGCCCCAGGCACCGTACGTCAGCGGCGGCCCCCATCCGTCCGTGCCTTCGCACGGCGGGCAACCGGCGCCCGGACCGCGCAGACGAGGGGCGGGCCGGATCATCGCAGGGGTGCTCGTCGCCGGGTTCGGGCTGCTGTCGGCGCTCGGCGGCGGCGGGCTCATCTGGCACGCCGTCTCGAACAGCAAGCAGCAGATCCGCAACAAGCAGTTCTCCATGGAGCTGTGGCGCAACCTTCCCGCCGACAAGCTCTTCCCCGCCACGATCGGCCGGCAGGACCCTGACAAGAAGCAGGACGACCCCGGCACCGAGCACGGCTGGACGAGGGTCGCGCTCTCCTCCGGCACCTCGTGCCAGGCGGCGCTGTCCGGCTCCCTGGCCACGCTCGCCACCCAGCGGGGCTGCGTGGCGGCCACGCGGGCCACGTACGTCGACGACTCCGGCGGCACGGCGGCGACCGTCGCGATCGTCGCCTTCCGTGACCTCTCCGCCAAGGACGACCTCGAAGACCACGTCCGCGACGCGCAGGACGGGCAGGACCGCGTCGTGCGCGCCCTGGCCGCCCCCGGCACGCAGTGGAAGGACGCCGCGCGCGCGGGCGACGGCGGCCGGGGTGTCATGGACCTCTACACACCGCTGTTCGTGGCGGTCACCGCGGGCCCCGCGGACGGCCGCCGCGCCGGCAAGCTGCCCGCTCCGTGGGGCAACAGGCCACTGGAGCAGAAGGCCGACCGCTCGGCCTGGGCCTCCACGGCCAAGGGGCTGGCCGAAACCCTGGCCGCCCGGTTGAACAGCCAGATCCCGAAGGTGGGCCCATGATCGGCAGAATGGCGGGCGCGGCCGCCCTGACCGCGGCTCTCGTGGCCGGCACGGCGGCGCCGGGCCTGGCCGAGGCGCCGCACGGCTGGGAGCAGTCGGCCATGCGGGTGCCGGCCGCCCAGCGCGTCGCCCAGGGCAAGGGCGTCACTGTCGCGGTCCTGGACACGGGCGTGATGCGGAGCCATCCGGAGTTCAAGGGCCGGGTGAGCGGCGGCCCCGACTTCATCGGCGGCGGCGCCCGTCCCGGGAAGAGCTACTGGGGGGAGCACGGCACGGCCATGGCCTCCAGCGTGCTGCGCGTGGCTCCGGGCTCGCGGGTGCTGTCCGTACGGGTGATCTGGGACCGCGAGGACCCGGCCCGCAAGCGGGCGGAGGCGGCGGTCAAGGCCGGCCGGGCCGGCGCTGACAAGGAGAGCGAGCGGGCCGGCAGCGCCCTGGCCAAGGGCATTCGCTACGCCGTCGACCACGGCGCCCGGGTCGTCTCCATGTCGCTGGGCACCGCCGAGTGGGGCTGGGGCGGCTACGAGGAGGACACGGCCGCGGCCGTCGACTACGCCGTCGGCAAGGGCGTGGTCCTCGTGGCCAGTGCCGGCAACGGCGGCTCGGACGACCCCCTGGACGTGGACGCGAACAACACCATGTCGTACCCGGCCGGCTACCCCGGCGTGATCGCGGTGGCGGCGATGGCGCCGGAGGGCATCCGGGCGAAGTTCTCGCAGGTCCACACGTACAACACGATCGCCGCTCCCGGCGTCGACATCTACGCCGCGAGGAACACGGGCGGCTACGAGTCGGGCGACGGCACCTCGCCGGCGTGCGCGCTGGTGGCGGGCACCGCCGCGCTGATGCTGTCGGCCAACCCCCGGCTGACGCCCCGGCAGGTCCGCGACCTCCTGGTGAGGACGGCGCGGAGGCCGCCGGCCGGCTACACCGCCTACCTCGGGTTCGGGCTGGTGGACGCGGGCGCCGCGGTGAGGGCCGCGTCCTCGGCGGCGCCGGTGAAGACCGCGGCCGTGCCGTACGAGGGGAAGAAGTACTTCGGGAACGGGCCGGTCGGCCCGCCCATCGCCCATCCGCCGATCGACCAGACGGAGATCTTGGTGGGCGGCGGCGCCGTCGGCGTGGGCCTGCTGTGCGTGGCAGGCGCGTTCTTCCTGTTCCGCCGCCCGCGACCCCGCGGGGCCCGGGCGGCGGGTCAGCCGGTGAGTTTGAGCGGGTTGAACAGGTCCGCGTAGACCAGCAGCCCCGCCATGACGATCATCACGAGGGCCAGCGCGTACGTGAGCGGCAGCACCTTGGCGATGTCCACGTACGCGGGCTCCGGCCGGCGGGTGATGCGGGCGAAGGCCCGCTTGAGGCCCTCCCACAGGCCGCCCGCGATGTGGCCGCCGTCGAGCGGCAGCAGCGGGATGAGGTTGAACATGCCGATCGCGAGGTTGAACCCGGCCAGCAGGCTCACCAGGTTGTAGACCTTCTGCTCGGTGGTCATGTCCGAGGAGAGGATCTCGCCGCCCATCCGCCCGGCGCCCACGACGCCGACGGGGCCCTCGGGGTCGCGCTCCTGGCCGGAGAAGGCCGCGTGCCAGACGCCGACCATCTTCTCCGGCAGGTTGAGCAGCGACCCGGCGACCCGGACGGTCAGCTCACCCATGTAGCCGGCGACCATGCCGAAGCTCTGCTTCTCCATGACCTGGCTGGGCAGCACGCCGAGGAAGCCGACCTGCTTGTCGACCTTGTTCGGGTCGGTCGGCGACGGCCGGTCCTGCGCGATGAGCGTGACGGGCAGGGTCATCGGCCTGCCGTCGCGCACGATGCCCAGCGCCACGGTGCCGGCGCCGTGCCCGCGGATGAGGCGGGTGGCGTCGTCCCAGGTGGCGATCTTCTGGCCGCCGAGGGAAACGATCCTGTCGCCCGGCTTGAGCCCGGCCTTGGCGGCGGGGGTGGGCTGGTCGGTGGGACGGCACTCGGTGCGCTTCTCGCTGACCGGGATGACGCAGGTGTTGGTCTGCGGGGAGACGATCGGGGCCGCGGTGGGCACGCCGATGCCGACGAGCAGGATCGAGAACAGGATGAACGACAGCACGAAGTTCATCGCCGGGCCGCCGGACATGATGATGACCTTCTGCCACCACTTCTTGCGGTAGAAGACCCGGTCCTCGTCGCCCGGCCGCACCTCCTCCATGGCGGCCTCGCGGGCGGTCTCGATGAGGCCCTGAAACGGTCCGGTGGAGGTGCCGCGGAGCTTGCCCGGGGCGTCGCCGGGCCGCGGCGGCAGCATGCCGATCATGCGGATGTAGCCGCCGAGCGGGATCCACTTGAAGCCGTACTCGGTCTCGCCCCGCCGGATCGACCAGGCGGTCGTGCCGAAGCCGACCATGTACTGGGTCACCCGGACGCCGAAAATCTTGGCCGGCACGAGGTGGCCTATCTCGTGCAGCGCGATGGAGGCCATCAGTCCGATGAGGAAGACGGCGATCCCGGCCAGGAACAGCCAGTTCATCTAGGCAGCTCTCCAGGTAAACGGAAGGTCCCGACTCCCCAAGACTAGTCGAACTCTCCACACCTGGCTGGCTCCGCGCATCTGTTCGGCTTGCGCCCTCTTTGGCGAACCGAGAGACTTCGTTGACAGTACGCGGTCACACGATCACCCTGGGAAATGACGATGGGAGTGCCTTGATCCGGATCCTGGTCGCCGAGCACCTGCCACTGGTACGGCGCGGCCTGGTCGCCGCGCTCGGCGCCGAGCCCGGGATGCGGGTCGTGGCCGAGGTCGGCGGCGCCGAGGACGTGGTGCCGGCGGCGCTGGCGTCCGGGGCCGACACGGCGGTCGTCGACCTGGACCTGCCCGGCGCGGGAGGCCTGCCGGTGCTGGCCGCCCTGCACGACAAGGCGCCCGGCTGCCGGGCGCTGGTGCTGTCCGCGCAGCCCAATCCCGGTCAGGTGCGCCGGGCGTTCGCGGCGCACGCGCTCGGGTTCATGAGTCTGGACGTCGCGCCGGAGCGGCTGGCCGACGGGCTGCGGCAGGTCGCGGCGGGCCGCCGCGCGGTCGACTCCGAGCTCGCCGCCGCCGCCCTCCAGTCGGCCGCCAACCCGCTGACCCGGCGCGAGATGGACGTGCTGCGCGTCGCGGCCGGCGGGGCCCGCTCGGCGGAGATCGCGGACCAGCTCTGCCTGTCGGTCGGCACCGTGCGCAACCACCTGTCGCGGATCATGTGCAAGACGGGGGCCCGCAACCGCGTCGACGCCATCCGCATCGCCGGCGACTCCGGCTGGCTCTGACCGCGCGCGGCACCCGTCCGCCCGTGGAGTCCGCACCCTGGAACCGCCGGGGATCCGGACCCCGGAAGAAGCCGCGCCGCTCCCCCGGGGCCCGGGCTCATGGGCAAGCAAGTACGACGATCTCAGGGCGGAGATCCCTCGGCCAGTGACGGTCTTCATCAATCGCCCGTGTGGTTCGTCATGGCCCGGCGTTCAGGGGCGCCAGATGAGCACCAGTGCGCAGTCGTCGTTGTGCCCGGACGCCATGGCGTTGACCAGCACCCGCGCGCCGTCGTGGAAACCCGACGCGTGCAGCCGCTCCGCCTCGCCGAGCAGCTTGTCCAGGCCCGCGTCGATGTCGCGCCCCGGCTGCTCGATCAGGCCGTCGGTGAAGAACATCAGCGCGTCGCCCTTGCGAAGGGTGCCGCTGTCGGGCTCGCAGTGCAGGTCGGGCACCACGCCGAGGACCACGCCCTTGGCCGAGGAGACCTGCCAGTTGCCGGTGCCCGCGTCGAACTTCACCACGGGCGGGTGCCCGGCCGAGGTGATCGTGTAGTCGCCGGTCGCCAGGTCCAGGCGTACGTGCACGGCGGTCACGAAGCCCTCGTCGCCGCGCTGGCGGTGCAGGTAGGTGTTGCAGGCCGGCAGGAAGTCGCCGACCGAGCCGAGCAGCCCGCCGAACGTGCCGGACAGCAGCAGCGCCCTGGTGCCCGCGTCGACGCCCTTGCCGGACACGTCGACCAGCGCGATGTCCACCTTGTCGCCGTCGCGCATGGAGACCAGGAAGTCGCCGCCGAAGGAGGAGCCGCCCGCCTGCTTGAGCACGACCCTGCCGCCCCAGTCCTTGGGCAGCGGCGGCAGCTCGCCCTGGCTGCGCAGCCGGTCGCGCAGCTCCAGCAGCATCGCGTCGCCGCGCAGCCCCTGCACGCCGAGCTTGCCGCGGGTGCGCGCCATGAGCACGGCCAGGACGGTCGTGAACCCGATCGTCACCATGAGCCCGAGCCCGATCCGGCCCACGCCGAGGGTGAGCGCGATGTAGCCGAGGGCCACGGCCACGGCGCCCAGCAGCTTGGCCAGGCTGGCCAGCCGGAGCTGGAGGCCGCCCACGAGCGTGATGAGGATGAGCAGCGACGGCGAGAACCACTCGGTCGACACGCGCGCCGCCAGCAGGCCGACGACGAGCGTCAGCATGACGAGCGTGACCAGCAGGTTGCGGTCACGGGTCAGGGCTCGACGGAGGAGCCGGACGGCGGGCACCAGCAGGGGCACCCGCACCAGGAGCGCGCGGAGCCGTGGCGGGATCAGCGGCGCCGGTCGGGAACTCATGATGCGCCTGACTGTATCGGTCTGGCACACGTTTGGGCAGCCCACTTGACCAACGCCTAGATCATGATGCGGGGATATTGGGTGGCCGGCGGCCTTCACACGCTCCTACGGTTGACGGATGACCTATCCCATCCGCCCGATCGGCGAATCCGAGTGGAGCGCGGCCACCGCAGTGCTGGAGGAGGCGTTCGGCTGGAGCCCCACCCCCTCCCAGAAGGAGCGGTACAAGGCCGAGACGGAGTTCGACCGCACGCTGGCCGCCTTCGACGGCGACACCGTCGTGGGTCTCGCGGGCGCCTACAGCCTCACCATGACGGTCCCCGGCGGGCGGCAGCTGCCCGTCGCGGGCGTCACCGCCGTCAGCGTGCTGCCCTCGCACCGCCGGCGCGGCATCCTGTCCTCCCTGATGCGCCGCCAGCTCGCCGACGTGCGCGAGCGCGGCGAGAGCGTCGCGGCCCTGTACGCCTCCGAGGCGTCGATCTACGGCCGTTTCGGGTACGGCAGGGCCGCCGTTCAGCAGGGGTTCCGCATCAGCACCCGCGACGCGGCCTTCGTCCCGGGGGCGCCGCGGGACCCGTCGCTGCGGATGCGGGTCGCGAAGCCGCAGGACCGCCGCGCCGACTACGAGCGGCTGTTCGCCTCCGTCGTGACCAGGCGGCCGGGACTGTACGCGCGCACGAAGGAGACCTGGGACAACGTGCTGGCCGACGACGAGGCCGACCAGCGGGGCGCCGGGCCGCTGCGCTCGATCGTGGTCGAGGACGACGAGGGGGTGCGCGGGTACGCGCTGTTCCGGATCAAGCCGTCGTGGGACGACAACGGGATGGCCGGCGGCGAGCTGCTGCTGGTGGAGCTGTTCGCCGCGGACCCCGCCGCGTACGCGCTGCTGTGGCGGGGTGTGCTCGACCGCGACCTGGTCACGCGCGTCGACGCGGGCACGAGACCGCTGGACGACCCGCTCATCGCGCTGCTGGCCAATCCGCGCCAGCTGCGCGCCCGCTGGCACGACGAGCTGTGGGTACGCGTGGTCGAGGTGGAGAAGGCGCTCGTCGCCCGCTCCTACGCGGCACCCGTCGACCTGGTCGTGGAGGTCGGGGACGAGGTGTGCCCGTGGAACGCGGGGCGCTGGCGGCTCACCGCCGACCCGGCGGGCGCGGAGTGCAAGCCGGTGGAGGAGGAGCCGGACGTGTCGCTGCCGGTCGCCGCGCTGGGCTCGGCCTACCTGGGCGACGGGCTCCTGACGGCCCAGCTCGACGCCGGGCTGCTGCGCGAGCACACGCCGGGCGCGGTGCGGGAGCTGGCCGCGGCCATGGCGTGGAGCCCGAAGCCGTGGGCGGGGCTGACCTTCTGACGTAGGCTCGGCGCATGGCACTGCAGAGCATGCAGATCACGGCGGTGACGGCGATGCGGGCCCGCGACGTGTCGCGGCCGTCGAAGGAGCAGCAGGAGGCCGCCGACAGGCGGCCCCTGCGTGACGAGATGCCGAGGCGCGAGCCCCGGCGCAGGACGTAGGGAGGCTACGGCAGCGAGGGGAGCTGACCGATCGTCTCGTAGCTCTCGACCTGGGCGATGCGGCGGCTGTGCCGCTCGGCGCCGGAGAACGGCGTGGCCAGGAACACCTCCACGAACCTGGTCGCCTCCTCCGTGGAGTGCATGCGGGCGCCGACGCTGACGACGTTGGCGTCGTTGTGCTCGCGGGCGAGCCGGGCCGTCTCCTCGTTCCAGGCGAGCGCGGCGCGGATGCCGCGCACCTTGTTGGCGGCGATCTGCTCACCGTTGCCGGACCCGCCGATGACCACGCCGAGGCTCGCCGGGTCGCCCGCCACGCCCTCGGCCGCCCGCAGGCAGAACGCCGGATAGTCGTCCTCGGCGTCGAGGACGAAGGGACCGCAGTCGGTCACCTCGTGGCCGTGGTCCTTCAGCCAGGACACGAGATGGTTCTTGAGCTCATAGCCGGCATGGTCGGCACCGATGTAGACACGCACCCGTCCAGTCTTCCACAGCACCGCGCGAGGAGCTGTGGGCGGCGCGGCGGCTCGCTACAGTAAGGACTGCTAACTAAGACCGCCCCTTACGGAAGTTGAGCATCCATGCGTGAGATCCGCGTGATCGGCGACCCGGTCCTGCGTACGGCCGCCGAGCCCGTCGAGGGCTTCGACCGGGAGCTGCGCCGCCTGATCGACGAGATGTTCCAGGCGATGTACGCGGTGGACGGCGTCGGCCTGGCCGGCCCGCAGATCGGCGTGTCGCGACGGCTGTTCGTCTACGACATCAGCGGGCGCAAGGGGCACGTGATCAACCCGGTGCTGACCGTCGACGACCCCGAGGAGATCCTCGACGAGGAGGGCTGCCTGTCGGTGCCCGACCGGAGGACCGGGACGCCCATCTACGCGCCGGTCGCCCGGGCCGCCGGGGTGACGGTCGAGGGCCTCGACCGGCTCGGCCGCCCGCTGCGCGTCAAGGCTCGGGGCTCGCTGGCCCGGTGCTTCCAGCACGAGACCGACCACCTCGACGGCAGGCTGTACGTCGACCGGCTCCCCAAGAACGAGGCGCGCAAGATCATTCTCAAGGCGTAGATTGGCGGCATGAGCGTACTCGCGGGCAAGGGCGCACTGGTCACGGGCGGGTCCCGGGGCATCGGCAGGGCGATCGTGGAGCGGCTGCGCGCCGACGGAGCCGAGGTGGTCTTCAGCTACCTCGGCAGCGCGGAGACGGCGGCACGGGTCGCCGACGAGACCGGGGCGCATGCCGTACAGGCCGACCAGGGCGTCAAGGAGGAGCTGGAGAGGCTGTTCGCCGAGGCGGAGAAGCTGCTGCCCGGCGTGGACGTCATCGTCTCCAACGCGGCCGAGGGCGGGCTGGGGACCATCGCCGAGGTGCCGGAGGAGACGTACGAGCGGGTGTTCGCCGTCAACGCCCGCGCCACGTTCCTGGCCATCCAGTGGGCGTCCCGGGTCATGCGCGACGGTGGCCGGATCATCACCATCTCCACCCTCAACACCGCGATCCCCGGCCCCGGCATCGGCCTCTACGCGGCCAGCAAGGCGGCGGTCGAGCAGTTCGCCAAGGTCGCGGCGCGCGAGCTGGGCCCCCGCGGCATCACCGCCAACACCGTCTCGCCCGGCGCCACGGACACCGACATGCTGCGCTCCAGCAACCCCCCGGAGGCGCTGGAGCGGGCGACGGCGCTCACGGCGCTGGGACGGCTGGGACGGCCCGAGGACATCGCCTCGGTCGTGGCGTTCCTGGCCGGCCCGGACAGCGGCTGGATCACCGGCCAGAACCTCCTGGCGACCGGGGGCATGATCCTCTAGTCACAGCTGGAGGGACTTGAGTTCCAGGTACTCCTCCAGGCCGGCCTCGCCCAGCTCCCGGCCGATGCCCGACTGCTTGTAGCCGCCGAACGGGGCCGAGGGGTTGAAGCGGCCACCGTTGATCATGACCTGGCCGGTGCGCAGGCGGCGGGCCACGGCCAGGGCGCGTTCCTCCGTGCCCGCCCAGACGGCGCCCGACAGGCCGTAGCGGGTGCCGTCGGCGATGCGGACGGCCTGCTCCTCGGTGGTGTACGGGACGATCGACAGCACCGGGCCGAAGATCTCCTCCTGCTCGATGGCCATGCCCGGCTCGACCCCGGCGAAGACGGTGGGCTCCACGTAGTAGCCGCGCGGCAGGGGCCGCTCCGTGCCGCCCGCGACCAGCCGGGCGCCCTCCTCCTGGCCCCGGTTGATGTAGCGGATGACGCGGTCGCGCTGGACGGCCGAGACGAGCGGGCCGAGGCGGGTGGCGTCATCGAGCGGGTCGCCGACGGTGTACGTGCGGGCCGCCTCGACGGCCAGGCCCACCGCCTCGTCGTACTGGTCGCGATGGACGATCATGCGGGTCCAGGCGGAGCAGGTCTGGCCGGAGTTGACGAAGCAGTTGGCGACGCCGGACCTGACGGCCGTGACCAGGTCGGCGTCGGGCAGGATGACGTTGGCGGACTTGCCGCCCAGCTCCAGCGCGACGCGTTTGACGCCCTCGGCCGCCAGCGCCGCGACCCTGCGGCCGGCGGCGGTCGAGCCGGTGAAGGACACCATGTCCACCTCGGGGTGGGCCGCCATGGCCTCCCCCACCACGGGCCCGCGCCCGCTGACCAGGTTGAACACCCCGGCCGGCAGGCCCACCTCGTCGAGGATCTCGGCCAGCGCGTACGCGGCGAGCGGCGCCACCTCGCTCGGCTTGAGCACGACCGTGCAGCCCGCGGCCAGCGCCGGCGCGACCTTGCAGACGACCTGGTGCAGCGGGTAGTTCCACGGGGTGATCGCGGCGACCACGCCGACCGGCTCCCTGAGCACCAGGGAGTTGCCGGTGCGCGTCTCGCGCGGATGGCTCTCGGCCAGCCGGGCGTAGGAGGCGAGCACCCCGGCGGGCATCAGCGTCTGCACCTTGAGCGCGAACCGCAGCGGCGCCCCCATGTCGGTCGCGATGACATGGGCGACCTCGCCGGCGCGCCGTTCGAGCAGCTCGGCCGCGGCGGCGAGGAGCTTGGCGCGGTCCGCGGGATCGGCGCCCGACCAGGCGGCGAAGGCTGCGCGCGCGGCCAGGACCGCGGCCTCCACGTCGGCCGGCGCGCCCGCCGGCACCCGGTCGATGATCTCCTCTGTGGCCGGGTTGACGACGTCGATCGCCTCACCCGAGACCGACGCGGTCCAGGCACCGCCGATGTACAGCTTGCGCATGGCCCCATACTCGCGCGCCGCCCCCGACTTGGCGAGGGCGTGCGCATGACTGGGGTTCGTCAGGAAGGTACGGGACTGTGCCCGGGAGGGAAGGACATCGCCCCGGGCACCGGTCGAGGCGGCGCCGGAGGCGCGTCAGCCGGAGCGGGTCAGTCGAAGCGGGGCGACCTCGTGCGGGTGCGCTTGAGCTCGAAGAAGTCCTCGAACGCCGTCACCAGCAGCACGCCGTCCCACAGCCGCCCGGCCTCCTCGCCGCGCGGCACGCGGGTGATGACGGGGCCGAAGAAGGCGTTGGCGCCGACGCGGATGATCGGGGTGCCGACGTCCTCGCCGACGAGGCCGATGCCCTCCTCGTGGGAGGCGGCGATGGCGTCGTCGAATTCCTCGGACTCCATGGCGGCGACCACCTCGGCGTCCAGGCCGACCGCCGCCAGGGACTCCTCCGCGATCTCACGGTAGAGCTCCGGCCGCTTGGACCTGCCCTCGTTGTGCAGGCGGGTGCCGAACTCGGTGTAGAGCGGGCCGGTCACCTGGTCGCCGTACTTCTGCTGGGCGGCGGCGATGACCCGGACGAGCCCCATGGCGCGCACGGTGCGCTCCTTGTACTCCTGGGGGACGTCCTTGTCCTGGTTGAGCAGCTTCAGGCTCATGAGGCGCCAGCGCGGCTCGATGGGGCGAACCTGTTCCACCTCGATCAGCCAACGCGAGGTCGCCCAGGCGAAGGGGCAGGAGGGGTCGAACCACAGATCGGCAGGAGTCCTCGTAGTCATGTATGGCCATAACCTGGGAACGTCGGTCTCCTATTCCACGTGACAGGATGCCGACTACCCCGACGGAGTGGTGAAAAGGAGCACAACTTGGCAGGCAACCTGACTCGGGACGAGGCTCGCGAGCGCGCCCGGCTGCTGAATGTCGAGTCATACGAGGTCGCCCTCGACCTGACCGAGGGGGACGAGCGGTTCGAGAGCGTCACCACTGTCCGCTTCGCCGGCACGCAGCCCGGCGCGTCCACCTTCATCGACCTGCACGGCGCGCGGGTGCGCCGCGTCACGCTCAACGGCGAGGACCTCGACGTCTCCGCCTACGACGCCGACAAGGGCCGCTTCCCGCTGCCCTCCCTGGCCGGGACGAACGAGCTGCGCGTCGACGCCGACTGCGCCTACATGCGGACCGGCGAGGGCCTGCACCGCTTCGTCGACCCGGTGGACCAGAAGGTCTACCTGCACAGCCAGTTCGAGACGGCCGACGCGCACCGCATGTACGCCTGCTTCGACCAGCCCGACCTCAAGGCCACCTTCCAGCTCACCGTGCTCGCGCCGGCCGACTGGGAGGTCGTCTCCAACGCCGCCGCCTCCAGCGTCGAGGACCTGGCCCCGGAGGGCGGCAAGCACGGCGCCGCCCAGCCCGCCAAGCGGTGGGAGTTCCCGCCCACGCCGGTCATGTCCACGTACATCACCGCGCTCGTGGCCGGTCCGTACCACAAGGTGACCTCCGAGCACGACGGCATCCCGCTCGGCATCTACTGCCGCGCCTCGCTCGCGGAGCACCTCGACGCCGACAACATCCTGGAGGTCACCCGGCAGGGCTTCGACTTCTTCCACAAGGTGTTCGGCGTCCGCTACCCGTTCGGCAAGTACGACCAGCTCTTCGTGCCGGAGTTCAACGCCGGCGCGATGGAGAACGCCGGCTGCGTCACCTTCCTGGAGGACTACGTCTTCCGCTCCCGGGTCACCGACGCGGTGGTCGAGCGGCGCGCCGAGACGATCCTGCACGAGATGGCGCACATGTGGTTCGGCGACCTCGTCACCATGCGCTGGTGGGACGACCTGTGGCTGAACGAGTCGTTCGCCACGTACATGTCCGTGCTCGCGCAGGCCGAGGCGACGCGCTGGGGCGGGGGCGCGTGGACGACGTTCGCGAACGTGGAGAAGTCCTGGGCCTACCGCCAGGACCAGCTTCCCTCTACCCACCCCATCTCCGCCGACATCCCCGACATGCAGGCGGTCGAGGTCAACTTCGACGGCATCACGTACGCCAAGGGCGCCTCGGTGCTCAAGCAGCTCGTCGCGTACGTGGGGCTGGACAACTTCCTGGCCGGCGTGCGTGACTACTTCAACGAGCACGCCTGGGGCAACACCGAGCTGAAGGACCTGCTCAACGCCCTGGAGCGGACCTCCGGCCGTGACCTGTCGTCCTGGTCGAAGGAGTGGCTGGAGACGGCCTGGGTCAACACCCTGCGCCCCTCCTTCACGCTGACCGACGACGGCCGCTTCGACAGCTTCGAGGTGCTCCAGGAGGCCCCGGCCGACTACCCGACGCTGCGCTCGCACCGCGTCGCGATCGGTCTGTACAAGCTGGACGGCGACGTGCTCACCCGGGTCAAGCGGGTCGAGCTCGACGTCGTGGGCGCCCGCACGGCCGTTCCCGAGCTGACCGGCGAGGAGCAGCCGGACCTGGTCCTCGTCAACGACGACGACCTGACGTACGCCAAGATCCGCCTGGACGAGCGGTCGCTGCGCACGCTGGTCGACGGCGGCATCGCCCGCTTCACCGAGTCGCTGCCCCGCGCGCTGTGCTGGTCGGCGGCCTGGGACATGACGCGCGACGGCGAGCTGTCCACCCGCGACTACGTCCGGCTCGTGGTGTCGGGCGTGGGCACGGTCAAGGACATCACGGTCCTGCAGGCCGTGCTGCGGCAGGCGCGCATGGCCGTGCAGCAGTACGCCGACCCGGCCTGGCGGCAGGAGGGCCTGGCTCTCCTCGCCACCGAGCTCCGGTCGCTGCTGGAGGGCGCCGAGCCGGGCTCTGACCACCAGCTCGCGTTCCTGCAGGCGTTCGCGCCGGTGGCCACCTCCGAGGGCGACCTCGCGCTGCTCAGCGGCATCCTCGACGGCTCGGCGGTGCCCGCGGGCCTGACCGTGGACACCGACCTGCGCTGGACGCTCGTCCACGCGCTGGTGTCGGGCGGCGTGCTCGGCGAGGCGGACATCGAGGCCGAGCTGCGGCGCGACCCGACCGCCACCGGCGAGCGGTCCGCGGCGCTGTGCCGGGCGGCCGTGCCGACGGCCGAGGCCAAGGCGGCGGCCTGGGCGGCCGTCGTGGGCGGCGGGCTGGCCAACCACATCGCCCGCACCACGATCGCCGGGTTGCAGGACCCGCAGCACGTCGAGCTGCTGGAGCCGTACCGCGACAAGTACTTCGCCGAGGTCGGGCGGATCTACAAGGAGTGGACCTTCGACCAGGCGTCGACGTTCGCGGTCGGGTGCTTCCCGTCGCTGCTCATCGAGCCGGAGACGGTGGAGGCGGCCGAGCGCTACCTCGCCGAGCACCAGCCGCCGCAGGCGCTGCGCCGGCTGATCCTCGAAGGGGCGGACGGCGTCAGCCGCGCGCTGCGCAACCGGGCCAAGGACGCGGAGTCCGCGGCGTAGCGACCGGTGTCCCGAGGGTCCCGTGCCCCGTGCCGGGGCCCTCGGCCCTTCCCACGGCGGTGGGCCGCCCGTGGCGGATTCCGGCCTGGTCATGGGCCTGCCGGTGTTAGCCTCGAAGGCGTGCTCGGCTCCGGGACCACGCTCAACGACCGCTACGTGCTGGCCGACCGCGTCGGCGGTGGCGGCATGGGCGAGGTCTGGCGCGCCGCCGACACGGTTCTCGGCCGCACCGTCGCCGTCAAGGTGATGATGCCCGCGCTGGCCGAGAACCCGGCGTTCGCCCGGCGGTTCCAGAACGAGGCCCGCGCCATGGCCACGCTGCGGCATTCCGGCGTGGTCGACGTCTACGACTACGGCACGTGCGAGGCCGCCGGGCGGCGGATGAGCTTCCTGGTGATGGAGTACGTCGAGGGCGAGTCGCTCGACCGGATCCTGCGGCGCCGGGCCCTCGACCCGGCCGAGACCATGCGGCTGGTGGCCGAGGTGGCCGACGCGCTGGGCGCCGCGCACGCGCAGGGCATCGTGCACCGTGACGTCAAGCCGGCCAACCTGATGATCAGGCCGGACGGGCGGGTCGCGCTCACCGACTTCGGCATCGCGCACTCCGTCTCGGCCGGTCAGCTCACCGCCACCGGCGCGATGCTGGGCTCGGCCGCCTACTGCGCCCCCGAGCTGGCCACCGCGAGCGGCGTCACCCCCGCGGTCGACGTCTACGCCCTGGGCGTGGTGGCGTACGAGTGCCTGACCGGGCGGCTGCCGTACGAGGGCGACACGCCCGTGCAGATCATCTACAAGCACCTCCACGCGCCCGTCCCGGCGCTGCCGCCGGAGATTCCCGCGGGGCCCCGGCAGGTGGTCCAGCGGGCGCTGGAGAAGGCGCCCGACATGCGCTGGCCGTCGGCCGCCGAGCTGGCCGGCGCGGCGCGGCGGGCGCTGGCCGAGCCGGACGCACGGCTCTCCTCGCGCCGGCGGCGCGGGCTGCTGAGCGCGCTGGCGTCGGTGGCCGCGGCCGTCACGGTCAGCGTGGCCGTCGCCGGGTCCGTCTGGACCCGCGACCAGAGCGCCGCCGACCCGATCACGAGCCCGACGCCGGCCGCCACGACCAGCCGGACCACGACCGCGGCCGACCCGCCCGTGACACGCCACCCCTCCGCGCCCCCGCCCAAGACCGGCGTCAGCGTGCGGCCGAGCGGCACGCCCACGCCCGTCACCCCCACGGTCACGCCGACGGCGACCACGCCCACGGCGACCCCCAGCACGACCCCGCCCACGACGACGCCGCCGCCCACCACGCGCGAGCCCGAGCCCACCCAGGAGCCGACGACGGCCGACCCCCAGGAGCCGACTCCCGAGCCGTCGGCCACCAGGGAGCCCGGCGACATCCAGTGCATCCGCGCCCCCTGTCCCTGACCGGCCTGAAGGGTCCGGGGTCTGCGGGCATCGGCGGAAAAGGCCGGCTATGATCTGCTTGACGCGAAACGGGAGAGGCGCCCGCTTTGCCGGGGGGCGGGCCGGCCCCGTGAGAGAGTGACCACGTGAAGTCCACGCGCGACCTGCTCGTCACCCTCGCCCGCCGCCACGCGTTCGCCGACCTCGGGGCGCTCGCCCCGTCGGCCGAGGTGGCTGACGTGTGCGAGTTCGGGCAGCGGCTGCTCTCCCTCGACGCCGAGGACTTCGCGGCGGAGGCCAGGGCCGTGCCCGCGGAGCTGAGGCGGCAGGCCCGGGCGTGCCACATGCCGCAGACGCCCCGCGAGCAGCCGAGGGGGGCGCTGGAGTCGCTGCGGCCCGCGTACGGGCTGCTGCTGGAGGTCATCGCGATCCGCTGGCGGCGCCGCGAGCTGAGCCCGATGATCGCCGCCGTGCACATCGCCAGCGAGTACCTGCCGCTCCTGGCGTTCGAGCCGCAGCTCGGTCACGCGGGCGACCCGGTGCGCTGGCCGGACGGCCTGAGCGCCCCGGGCAGCCGCTTCGGCGTGATCGGCGACCGCGACTGCGACCACACCAAGTCCGAGCAGTCGGCCACCAACCGGACGCTCCGGGTCGCGGTCGAGCCCGCCGAGGGCTGGCGCGCCTACTTCGACCGGCAGCACAGCCAGGTGGCCGGCGCGCTGGCGGTGTGCGTCTCCACCTGCCGCAACCCGTGCACGGCGATGCACTGGATCCCGCCGGAGCCGCGCGCCGACCTCGGTCTGCGGGCCCGCACCGCGCTGGCCTTCGCCGAGACCCCGCTGGTACGGCTGCGCCACGCGGCGCCGGTCGGCCACGGGTTCGGCGTGCCGTCGCCCGAGGAGGTGCTGGAGGCGTGGGAGCGCAGCCGCGCCGCCCTGGACAAGAACGCGATCGGCGCAGCCGCCTCGAAGGACGACGGGTTCCCGCTGCCGGGGCTGCCGTCGCTGTTCTCGGCGATCGCCGACGCGGCGATCGCGCCCTCGACGCTGTTGGCGGGGGTGAGCGAGCACGTCGTCGCCCTGCTCGACCGCCTGCCCGACGACGCCGTCTGACGACCTCCCGGCCTCGGCACCCCGCGAGTCGGATAGCTCGTGAAAGTCTCACACGTTACGCCCACCGGGGATCTCTGGCGAGGAACGTAATAGATACCCGGAAATCCGGCGCGGGACACGGTGACCTGAGCCATAAAACTATGGACGGACCAACACTAGGAATCGACGATCTCCACGGGCTACGGTGAATCGCGTGGACTCCGACCACCAGCGAGAAGACGGTCACAGTGCCTCGCCCATCTGGGTGAGCGACCGACCAGAGACCGAGACCGACGCCGACCCGGCCACCGCCGGGCAGAGCGGCGCCGAGCGATCGGCGGCCGCGTCCGTGCCCGCTTCCGTGCCCGTGGTGCGCGCCTCCCTGCGCGGCCTGATCCAGCAGCCCCGCTACCGCTCGCTCCGCAACCGCGCGCTGCTGGCGGTCGCCGTGGCGCTGGTCGCGGGCTTCCTGCTCGCCGACTGGAGGCTGGGCGTGACGGCGGGCGTCATCGCGGCGATCGCCGACGCGGTCTACCGTGCCCGGTCGAGCTCGACCGTGCCGGCGTGGCGGCGCGCCTCCGTCGCGGAGCGGCGCACCGAGGCCCAGCTGCGCAAGCTGGAGCGCAACGGCTACCGCACCCTGCACGCGAGGGCGATCCCCGGCACCGAGGCGCAGATCGACCACCTCGTCGTCGGGCCGACCGGCGTGTACGCGGTCGACTCGGAGAAGTGGGACAAGCAGCTGCCGGTCCGCGTGCAGATGGGCAAGAAGCTCTACCACGGCCCGTTCGACAAGAAGGCCCGCATCGCCGAGGCGAAGATGGAGGCGTCGGCGGCAAGCGAGCTGATCAGCCAGGTGTACGGCCGCGAGGTGCAGGTCGTGCCGTCCCTGGCGATCTACGGCCCCGCGGTGCCCTGGAAGATCATGACGATCCGCGGGGTGGACGTCTACGAGGGCGGCCGGGCCCGTAAGTGGATCACCAAGCGCGAGCGCGCGCTGACCGACGCCGAGATCGAGCGCCTGTACGAGATCGCGGCCGAGGTGCTGCCGGCCCGCTACGGCGAGGACTGACCCCGCCCGGTGCCGCGGCGGGCCGTCATCTGATCCGGCCGTGCAGCAGCTCGGCCAGGGTGGCGTGGGTCCGCTCCACGGGCCGGTCCGGGTAGAGCGCCCGCCGTTCGATGGAGACCGTCAGCACCATGCCGAAGACGGCGGTGGCGGCGGTCTCCACGTCGAGGTCGGCCCTGACCTCGCCGGCGGCGGCGGCCCGGCGCAGCACGCCCGCGTACACGCCGAGCGCCTGCTCGCGCAGCTGCGCCACCGCCTCCTGCCAGGCGGTCCGCCACATCTCGGCCAGCAGCACCCGCGCGAGCGGTCCGTGCTCCTCGAAGAAGCGCAGCTGGCCGAGGACGACGGAGTCGAGCGCCTCCAGCGCGGTCCCGCCGGTGTCGGCCGCCGCCAGGGCCTCGGCCAGCCGGCCGATCGAGTGCTCCAGCAGCGCGCCGAACAGCCCCTCCTTGCTGCCGAAGTTGTAGAACACGGTGCCCTTGGCCACCCCGGCCCGCTCGGCGATGGCCTCGACGGTCGTGGCGGTGTAGCCCTGCTCGGCCATCAGCTCGATGGCGGCTGCGAACACCTTCGAGCGGGTGTCCTGCCGGCTCACAGCGCCAGCTCCGGGTGCAGCCGCTTGACCGTCCATGTGCGGCCGCGCTGCACGGCGAGGGTGGTGAGCGCGATGCCCAGCACGAGGAAGGCGGCCAGCACGCCGCAGGCCTGCCAGACCACGGTCGGGTCGCCGCCGCTGATCAGCCGGCGCAGCGCCGCGACGACCCAGCTCATCGGCAGCCACGGCGAGATGGTCTGGAAGAAGCCGGGCGACGTCTCGATCGGGTACGTGCCGGCCGCCGAGGTGAGCTGGAGCATCAGCAGCGCCAGGGCCACGACCCGGCCGGGCGGGCCGAGCAGCGCGTTGACCGCCTGCACGACCGCGAGGAAGGCCGCGGCGGCCAGCAGGAGCAGGCCCGCCACGCCGGCCCAGTTCGCGGCCTGCAGGCCGAGGCCGAACCGCAGCACGGCCGCGAGCACGCCGACCTGGGCGGCGCCGAGCGCGACCGCCGGGAACCACCCGGACAGCGCGATCCGCAGCGCGCCCGACGTGCCGGCCAGGCGCCGCTGGTTGAGGGGCTTGAGCACCATGTACGCGATCATCGCACCGACCCAGAGGGCCAGGGGCAGGAAGAACGGGGCGAAGCCGGTGCCGTAGTTGGGCACCTCGTTGTCCACGTCCTTGTCCAGGTGCACGGGGTCGCTCATCATGTCGGCGCGGGCGTCGCGCTCCTGGGCGTCGTAGTCGGGGATCTGCTTGGCGCCGTCGCCGAGGCCGTCGGCCAGGTCCTTGGAGCCCTTGGCGAGCCGCGACAGGCCCTTGTCGACCTGGCCGGCGCCGTCGTGCAGCCGGTCCACGCCCGTGGAGAGCCGGTCGGCGCCGTCGCCGAGCCGGGTCAGGCCGCCGTCGAGCTGGGTGAGCCCGCCGGTGACCTGGGCGGACCCGGCGCGCAGCTTGGTGGCGCCCCGGTAGAGCTCGTCGGCGCCCCGGCCCGCCTTGCCCACGCTGCTGTCGATCTTGGCGGCGCCGGCGGCGAGCTTGGCCAGGCCGGCGTCGAGCTGGTCGACCTGCCGCCTGACCTCGTTCACGCGCGGGCCGAGCTGCGGGGCCACCTGAGCGATCCTGCGGGCGCTGGCCGCCAGCTCCCGGGCGCCGGCGGCCAGCTCGGCGGCCTCGGGGTCCTGGAGCCGGTCGGCCTGGTCGGCGACGCGCTCGGCGGCACTGGCCACCTGCGGGCCCCACTCGTTGAGGAGGGGGACGTACTTGTCGGCGATCTGGTCGACGGTGCGGGTCTGGGCGCGGACCTTGGCCGAGGCCTCCCGCGCGCCCTGCCGCAGCGGGGCGGTGCCCTGGCTGCGCAGCTTGGTCAGGCCGCCGCGCAGCTGCCCGATGCCGCGCTGGGCCTGGGTGATGCCGTTGGTGACCTGCGCGGAGCCGTCGCGCAGGCGGGCGGTGGCGCTGCCCGCGGTGTCGAGGCCGGAGGAGAGCTGCCGGGCGCCGCTCTCGGCCGTGCCGAGGCCGTCGTTGAGCTTGGAGACGCCGTCGCCGGCCTTGACCGTGCCGTCGTGGAGCCGGCCGGCGCCGTCGGCGGCCTCGGTGGTCTTGTCGCGGATGTCACCGATGGAGATGAAGACCCGGTCGAAGTAGCCGTGCACGGCGGTGCGCTCGGCGGCGGCCCGCACCTCGTTGAACACGGCGTCGGAGATGCTGCCGACGATGTAGCTGCGCCCCGTGTCGACGCGGACGCCGAGCTGGGCGGGCTCGGGCGTGCCCGCGTCGTCGGCGGGCGAGGCCAGCCGGGAGCTGAAGTCGGCGGGGACGGTCAGCGACAGGTAGTAGCTGCCGTCCCTGACGCCGTCGGCGGCCTGCCGGGGGGTCGCCTCGTGCCAGTTGAAGACGTGGCGCTCCCGCAGCTCGTCGGCGAGGTCCTGGCCGGCGTGCAGGGTCTTGCCGCCGGCCGTCGCGGGCCGGTCCTCCATGACCAGCGCGACGGGCACGCGGTCCAGGTTGCCCTGCGGGTCCCAGAACGACCACAGGTACAGCCCCGCGTACAGCAGGGGCAGCACGACGACCGCCGCCAGCGCCAGCCTGGGCAGTCTCGACCGCAGCATGCCTCTCATCACAGCTCCACGAGGTGGTCGTAGCGGGTGGGCGGGTGCACGCACGAGGCGACGACGGTGCGGTCCAGGCCGTCGAGCAGGGTCCAGAGCGCCTCCTGCCGGTCGGGCGGCAGGCCGGCGTCGACGTTGTCGGCGACGATCACCTTCGGGTCGTCGAGCAGCGCCAGCGCGACACCCAGCCGCACCTGGCCCTCGCGGTCCAGCTCGCGCACGAGCGTCCGCTCGCCGGCGTCGCCGAGCCGCAGCCCGGCCTGTCCCAAGACCTTCGGGTACGGCCCCCGCCCCCGCTCGCGCAGGTGCTCCCCGACGGTCAGCGCCCTGTCGAGGTCGGTCACCCCGTCCACGAGGGCCAGCGCGGCGACCTTGCGGATGGCGCGAGGTTTGACGTGGCCCGCCACGGCAAGGGTGCCCGCCGTGGGCTTCATCCGCCCGGCCAGCGTGAGGAGCAGGCTGGTGCGGCCGCTCCCGGCGGGACCGGCGACGACGGTGAGCGTGCCGGGTCCGGCCTCCAGGGAGACCCCGGCGTAAGCCTCCTCAACGGACAGGCCCTTGGCGACGATCACGGCGACTTCCCTCCCTTTGAACTGACCAGTCAGTACAAAAGATAGCTTACGCCGATTTCTGACGACTTTGGGGGTTTCGATACCGGCGTCCCACGGAACGGGAGCGAAGCGTCCGACTGGTGGACACCCTGTCTCAGCCACCGGGCGGCGGGCCGTACCATGTGAAGACTGGAAAGCGATGGGAGAAGCACTATGCCCGCCCTCAGGTCTCGTACGGTCACCCACGGCAGGAACATGGTCGGCGCGCGCGCCCTGCTCCGCGCCACCGGTGTAGCGGGCAGCGACTTCGGCAAGCCCATCATCGCCGTGGCCAACAGCTTCACCCAGTTCGTGCCGGGGCACGTGCACCTGCGCGACGTGGGCGACGTGGTCTCCGCCGCGATCCGCGAGGCCGGGGCGATCCCGCGTGAGTTCAACACGATCGCCGTCGACGACGGCATCGCCATGGGCCACGGCGGCATGCTCTACTCCCTGCCCTCGCGGGAGCTGATCGCCGACGCCGTCGAGTACATGGTCAACGCCCACTGCGCCGACGCTCTGATCTGCGTCTCCAACTGCGACAAGATCACGCCCGGCATGCTGCTGGCCGCGTTCCGGCTGAACATCCCGACGGTCTTCGTCTCGGGCGGCCCCATGGAGGCGGGCAAGACCCCCGGCCGCAAGCTCGACCTGGTCGACCCCATGGTCGCCGCCGCCGACGACTCCGTCTCCGACGCCACGCTGCTGGAGATGGAGGAGGCGGCCTGCCCGACCTGCGGGTCCTGCTCCGGCATGTTCACCGCCAACTCGATGAACTGCCTGGTCGAGGCCATGGGCCTGGGGCTGCCCGGCAACGGCACGATCCTGGCCACCCACCGGTCGCGCAAGAAGCTGTTCGAGGACGCCGGCCGGCGGCTCGTCGAGATCACCCGCCGCTACTACGAGGACGACGACGAGTCGGTGCTGCCGCGTTCGATCGGCACGCGCGACGCGTTCGAGAACGCGATGACGCTCGACGTGGCCATGGGCGGCTCGACCAACACGATCCTGCACATCCTGGCCGCGGCCCGCGAGGCGGGCGTCGACTTCGGCCTCAAGGAGATCAACGAGATCTCGCTGCGCGTGCCCTGCCTGTGCAAGGTGGCGCCCGCGACGAACAAGTACCACGTCGAGGACGTCCACCGCGCCGGCGGCATCCCCGCCATCCTGGGCGAGCTCGACCGCGCCGGGCTGCTCCACCGCGACGTGCCGACGGTCAACGGCGGCACCCTCGGCTCGATGCTGGCCCAGTGGGACCCGCTCTCGCCCCAGGTGCTGCCGGAGGCCGTCGAGCTGTGGCACGCCGCGCCCGGCAACGTCCGCACGGTCAAGCCGTACTCCCAGGACAACCGCTGGGACGACCTCGACCTCGACCGCGCCGAGGGCTGCGTGCGCGACCTCGAGCACGCCTACTCCGCCGACGGCGGCCTGGCCGTGCTCTACGGCAACATCGCCCGTGACGGGGCGGTGGTCAAGACCGCCGGCGTCGACGAGTCGATCTGGAAGTTCAGCGGGCCGGCGGTCGTGTTCGAGTCGCAGGAGCAGGCGGTCGAGGGCATCCTCGGCGGGCGGGTGAAGGAGGGCGACGTGGTGGTCATCCGCTACGAGGGCCCGAAGGGCGGCCCGGGCATGCAGGAGATGCTCTACCCGACCTCGTTCCTCAAGGGGAGGGGCCTGGGCAAGGCGTGCGCGCTCGTGACCGACGGGCGCTTCTCCGGCGGCACGTCCGGGCTGTCGATCGGCCACGCCTCGCCGGAGGCCGCCGAGGGCGGCGCGATCGCCCTGGTCGAGGACGGCGACATCATCGACATCGACATCCCGTCGCGCGTGCTGGAGCTGCGGGTGCCGGAGGCCGAGCTGGCGGCGCGGCGCGAGCGGCTGCTGGCCGACCTCGGCGGCTACCGCCCGCGCGACCGCGAGCGGCCCGTCAGCGTGGCGCTCCAGGCGTACGCGGCGATGACCACGTCCGCCTCGACCGGCGCCTCGCGCGACCTCACCCAGCTCTCCCGCTGACACCCGGCGCACCGCCCGGCTCCCCCGTCGAGGGGCGCCGGGCGGCGCTGTCCGTGGGGGTCAGTGTTCCCTTGCTTGCGCACACGCTTTCGAAAATTGTCGGCGGCGCTCCGTATCGTAGGGGTATGGCTAGAGTCGTGAAGCCCACCACCCGCCCGCTGACGACCGCCGAGATCGCCGCCCTCGCCCTCTCCCTGGCCCACCTCGGCACGGGCCCCCAGGCCGCCACCGCCAGGCGCGGCCTGCAGCACGCTCTGGAGCATCTGGAGCTCGACGACGACGTCATCGCCGCCACACTGTCGACGCTCACCGACCCCCTGCCCGTGGAGGTCGCCTCCCGGGCCCGTCTCATCGCCGACGCCATCACCAGCCGGATGATGATCCGGCTCCACTACTGCGACGCCGCCGGGCACGTCACCGTCCGTGACGTGGAGCCGGTGACGTGCCTGGTCCACCGGGAGTACTGGTACCTCGTCGGGGTGTGCCGGATGCGCCGGGCCATCCGGGCGTTCCGCTTCGACCGCATCCTGGCGGTCGAGCCGACGCTGACCCCGTCCCGCCCCCACCTGGCCGACCGGTTCCTGCCGTTCCAGCGCCGCAAGCGCGCCAGGGCCGCGTAGCGCCCGTAAAGCCCGTCAGGCGCGACGCACCGCGGGCCGCGCTCCGCCGCGCGGCCCGCACATGCCCGCGCCCCGCCGACCGCATACCGTTCACGGCATGAGCTATCGCGTCGCCATGGACATCGGAGGCACCTTCACCGACGTCGTCCGCTACGACGAGACGACCGGGTCAGTCGTGGCGTCGAAGGCGTCCACCACGCCCCACGACCTCGCCGAGGGCGTGTTCACCGCCCTCGCCCGGGTCGTCGACGACCCCGCCGAGATCTCGTACTTCGTGCACGGCACCACCCAGGGGCTCAACGCCCTGCTGGAGCGCAAGGGCGCGCGCGTGCTGCTGCTGGCGAGCGCCGGCGCCGGGGACGTGTACCACATCGCCCGCGGCAACCGTGACCGGATGTTCGACCTGCGCTACCGCAAGCCCACCCCGCTGGTCCCCCGCGAGGACGTGGCCGAGGTGGCCGGCCGGCTCGACTGGCGGGGCGAGGAGCTCGTCCCGCTGGACGAGGAGGGCGTGCGGCGGGCGGCCCGGCGGGTGCGCGAGGAGGGGTTCGACGCGGTCGCGGTGTGCCTGCTGTTCTCGTACGCGGACCCGCGCCACGAGGTGCGCGCCGGGGAGATCCTGCGGGAGGAGCTGGGCGACGACGTCCTCGTCGTGCTGTCGCACGAGGTGGCGCGCGAGTGGCGCGAGTACGAGCGCACCTCCTCCGCCGTGCTGGAGGCGTACACCGGCCCGGTCGTCCGCCGCTACCTGGCCGAGGTCGAGCGGCGCTTCGCCGAGCGCGGGCCGGGCGTGCCCGTCCACGTCATGCAGTCCTCCGGCGGCCTGGTCAACGCCGCCTACGCCATGCGCAGGCCGTTGCAGACGCTCCTTTCCGGGCCCGTGGGCGGCACCATGGGCGGCGTCGCGGCGGCCAGGCTCCTCGGCCGCGGCAACGTCATCTGCGTGGACATGGGCGGCACCTCGTTCGACGTGTCGCTGGTGGTCGACGGCCGCCCGGACGTGAGCGCCGAGGCGCGCATCGAGGGCCACCCGGTGCTGATGCCCGTCGTCAACCTGCACACGATCGGCGCGGGCGGCGGCTCCATCGCGTACGCGGAGGCCGGGGCGCTGCGGGTGGGCCCGGAGTCCGCCGGCGCGATGCCCGGCCCCGCCTGCTACGGCCGCGGCGGCACGCGGCCCACCGTCACCGACGCGAACGTGGTGCTGGGCCGGGTGGACCCGGCGTGGTTCGCGGGCGGCCTCATGGAGCTCGACGTGGAGGCGGCCGGAGCGGCCGTCGCCACGCTCGCCGAGGAGCTCGCCCTCGACCCCCTGGACCTGGCCGAGGGGGTGTGCGCCGTGGCCAACGCGAAGATGGCCCAGGCCATCCGGACCCTCACCGTCGAGCACGGGGTGGAGCCGCGGGAGTTCTCGCTGGTGGCCTTCGGCGGGGCCGGCGCGATGCACGCGGTGTTCATCGCCCGCGAGCTGGGCATCTCGGAGGTCGTCATCCCGCGCTTCCCCGGCGCGTTCTCCGCGTGGGGCATGCTGGAGGCCGAGGTCCGGCGCGACCTGACGCACCCGTACTTCCGGCCGCAGGACGCCCTCGACGGAGCCGAGCTGGCGGAGCTGCTCACCGGCCTGGAGGCGCGGGCGCTGGAGGCCCTGGCCGAGCAGGGCGTGCCGGCGGAGCGGCGCAGGGTCGAGCACGCCGTCGACATGCGCTACGAGGGCCAGGACTACACGCTGACGATCCCGCTGCGGGAGGCGGGCGAGCCGGCCGGGCCGGGCTTCCTCCGCGAGGTCGCCGCCCGCTTCGCCGAGGCCCACACCAGCCGCTACGGCCACGCCACCCCCGAGGCCCCGGTGGAGTTCGTCATGGTGCGCAGCACCGGCCTCGGGTCCTTCCCGCGCGCCGCCGCCGGCGTCCCCGACGTCCCCGCGGAGGCGGCGCCGGCCGTACGGGACGTGGTGTTCGACGGCGCCGTGCACACCACGCCGGTGCTGCGCCGCGCGCATCTCGACGGAGAGCTGGCCGGGCCGGCCATCGTGGTGGAGGAGACCGCGACCACGGTCGTCCCGCCCGGGTGCCTGGCCACGGTCGACGACAACGGCTTCCTCATCGTGAAGGTGGACCAGTGATCGACCCCGTGACCACGGAGATCATCCGCTGCGCGCTCGTCCAGGCGGCGGAGGACATGAACACCACGCTCATCCGCAGCTCCTACACGCCCGTCATCTACGAGGCCAAGGACTGCGCGGTCGCGCTGCTCGACCGCGACCACAACGTGCTCGGCCAGTCGTCGGGCCTGCCGATCTTCCTGGGCAACCTGGAGGTGTGCACCCGCGAGACCGAGCGCCGCCACGGGCCGGAGGTGTGGCGCGAGGGTGACGTGTGGGTGCTCAACGACTCCTACATCGGCGGCACGCACCTCAACGACGTGACCGTGTACGGGCCGATCTTCGTGGAGGGGGAGCTGGTGGGGTTCGCGGCGTCGCGGGCCCACTGGCTGGACGTCGGCTCCAAGGACCCGGGCGGCTCCATGGACTCCACCTCGATCTTCCAGGAGGGGCTGCGGCTCGGCCCGGTCAAGGTGTACGAGGACGGCCGGCCGTGCGCCGACCTGCACGAGGTCATCGGCGCCAACGTCCGCTTCCCGCATGCCACGCTCGGCGACCTGCGCGCCCAGGTGAGCTGCGTCATGATGGGCCGGCGGCGGCTGGCCGAGATCGTCACCCGGTGGGGCCTCGACACGGTCATGGCCGCCCGGGACGAGATCTTCGCCCAGACCGAGCGGATGGAGCGGGCCGCGATCGCCGCCATCCCCGACGGGGTGTACCGGGCGGGCGGGTACCTCGACAACGACGGCATCGACCTCGCGACGCCCCTGCCGGTGAACGTCACCGTCACGGTGTCGGGCGAGTCGATGAACGTGGACCTGACCGACTGCGCCGACCAGGCGCTCGGCCCGGTCAACTGCGGCGCCGCGCAGGCCGTCGCGGCGGTGCGGGTGGGCTACAAGCTGCTCGTGTCGGGCGACGTGCCGCTCAACGGCGGCTCGTTCCGGCCGCTGTCGGTGGAGACCCGGCCCGGCTCCATGCTGGCCGCCCGCTCCCCTGCCGCGTGCCAGTACTACTACTCGCACCTCGGGCTGCTCATCGACCTCGTGGTCAAGGCCCTGGCACCGGCCCTGCCGGAACGGGTCGCCGCGGCGTCGTACGGCGACTCCATGATCGTGCAGTTCACCGGCACCGACCCGCGCACCGGCAAGCTCTACGTCTCGCAGGAGGCCACGGTCGGTGGCTGGGGCGCCTGGGAGGGCGGCGACGGCGAGACGTGCCTGATCAACAACGTCAACGGCTCGCTGCGCGACATGCCGATCGAGGTGCTGGAGACGCTGTTCCCGGTCCGCGTCACCCGTTACGAGGTACGGCCGGGCAGCGGCGGCGCGGGCCGGTGGCGGGGCGGCGACGGTGTGGTCCGCGAGTACGAGTTCTGCTCCGGCACCTCGCTGTCCCTGTGGTTCGAGCGGTCGGTCACCCCGGCGTGGGGGCTGGCGGGCGGCGAGGCGGGCGCTCCGCCGCGCGTCACGCTCAACCCGGGCACCGCGGGCGAGCGTCGGATGCTCAAGGTCAACGCCCTGCCGGTCGGCGTGGGTGACGTGCTGCGCTGCGAGTCGGGGGGCGGCGGCGGGTACGGCCCGCCCACCGCGACCGCGACCGGGTAGTGTCCGCGGCACCCGGCCCGCACGCCGGAGCCTGTGCACGCCGCCCTGACCTCACCAGCATGTGCGCAGGTCAGCCAGGGCGGTCAGGCGTGCGCCGGGCGCCGCAGGTTCAGAGGAAGACCATGGATCGGGAGCAGTCCCGGATCAGGAGCAGCAGCCGCCTCCGCAGCAGCCGCCTCCCCCGCCGCCTCCGCCGGCGGCCGGACGGGGAGCGGCGGCTCCGCCGGTCATGGCCACCATCGACAGCAGCTTGACCGTGTCGTCGTGGCCCTCCGGGCAGGGCGCCGGGTCGCCGGAGGCGGACATGGGACGGGACACCTCGAACGTGGAGCCGCACGCGCGGCAGCGGAAGTCGTAACGTGGCATGAGCACAGGGTACGACGACGGATCAGGCGGATCCGCCGAACCTCACGTGCGCGTAGTCCGCGACCGGCTCGTAGCCGATGGCCTGGTAGACGGCGTTGCTCGTCGGGTTGGCCAGGTCGGTGAACAGGACCACCTCGTCGCACCGCTCGTCCAGCGCCCGGCGGCTGGCGAAGGCGGTGACGGCCGAGCCGTAACCGCGTCGCCGGCAGGCCGGAGGTGTGTAGACAGGCCCGATGCGGCACATCCCGCCCACTCCGGGCGACACCCCCGCCATCGAGACGGGCACGCCGTCCTCCTCCCACACCACGAGATCCCCGCGGGCCAGCCGCCGCGTGGCCGCCTCGACCGGATCGCCGCTGTCCATGCCCACCTCGGCGCCGAACGCCTCCAGCCACGCCACCGTCAGCGGGAAGTCGGCGGCCGTGGCCACCCGGCCCCGCCCCGGCGTCCCGGGGACCGTGAGGCCGCCCAGCCGGTAGAGGCGCTCGGCGCGTACGTCACCGGACCGGCCGAGCGCCTCGCAGGCCGCCTCGGCGAGCCGGCGCGGCCCCACGATGGCGGGAACGTCGCCGATCTTCTCCCGCATCAGGGAGATCCCCGCCTCGACCGGCATGTCGGCGAGCACGAGCGCCCGGGGTGGCGTGCGGAACGCGGCGCCGCGCACCTCGCCCCCGGACGTCCACCAGCCGAAAACCGCGCCCTGCGCCGGCATCCCCTCATGGATGTCGGCCAGCACGGTCAGCGGGACCGTGTTGCGCACGGGATCGGCCAGCAGGAACGGCTCGGCGGCCGCGGCGTATTCGGCGACGTCCGCCGTGAAGGTCCACATGCCGGGATCCTGCCATCCGCCCGTGAAACGGCACAAAGCAGTTGTCGCGGGTGGGCGAACGACGGGCCCGCACCTCTTCGGTGCGGGCCCGTCGTCCGGCGCTAGGCGGCCTCTTCGAGGTAGGGCGCCCATTGCGGGTCACCGACCAGCGAGGCGCCGATCAGCCTCCAGTGGGCGCCCCGTGGCACCGCCGGGGTGACGCGCAGCGACCACCCCAGCTCCTCCAGGTACTTGTCGGCCTTGCGATGGTTGCACGTCGTGCACGAGGCCACGCAGTTCTCCCACGTGTGGGCCCCGCCGCGCGAGCGGGGGATCACGTGGTCGATGGTCTCGGCCCGCTGGCCGCAGTAGGCGCAGCGGTAGTCGTCGCGGCGCATGAGCGCGGCCCGGGTGAGGGGGATGCGCGACCGGTAGGGGATGCGGACATATCTTCGGAGCCGGATCACGGAGGGCACGTCGAGCGTGCGGCTGGCCGAGCGCAGGACCGCGCCCCGCCCGTCGCGGTGCACGACGTCGGCCTTCTCCCGCAGCACCAGCACGATGGCGCGGTGCAGGGAAAGAGTCGTGAGTGGTTCGTAGGTGGCATTCAGCAGCAGGACCTGGCGCATCATCGGGCCTCATCCCGCCGCGCGCGTATCAAAGGGGACATGCAGTGGCATGTCCCGGCTGTCGGCCCCTCCTGGGGCATCGATGCTTCCGTCACGTGGACCTCCGCCGGACGGTCCAGCGGATGAGCACCACGGCACCGTCCTGTCACCCAGTTTGGCGTTTCCCGCGTGGTCCCCGCCACCCCATAACCCCCAGCCCGGAATGACCGGAGGGACGCACGGTACGTTTTATGCCCGTATCACCCGGGCTTTACGCGCGTTCGTTCGCAGTAAGGTTCGGGCATGACGCGAGAGCCGTATCCCACCGCGCGCCGTGAGGACACCGTCGACGTCCTGCACGAGACGCCCGTGCCCGACCCGTACCGCTGGCTGGAGGATCCGGACAGCCCCGAGACGCAGGGCTGGCTGCTCGCTCAGGCCGATCTGTTCAAGCGGGAGATCGGGCAGCAGCGCTTCCGGGAGCGCATCGGTGAGCTGCTGCGGTCCGGCTCCGTGGGCACGCCGGCCTGGCGCGGCGGACGCTGCTTCTTCAGCCGCCGCACCCCCGACCAGGAGCACGCGGTCTACTACGTCGCCGAGCCCGACGGCACCGAGCGGGCGCTGGTCGACCCCATGGCCATCGACCCGTCCGGGCTCACCACGCTCGACGCCGTCCAGCCCGACAAGGAAGGGCGCCTGCTCGCGTACCAGATCTCGGTGGGCGGAGACGAGGAGTCGGTCCTCTACATCATCGACGTCGCGACCGGCTCCCGCGTCGAGGGGCCGATCGACCGCTGCCGCTACTCCCCCGTGGCCTGGCTGCCGGGCGGCGAGGCGTTCTACTACGTGCGCCGCCTGCCGAGCACCGAGGTGCCGGAGAACGAGTCGCAGTTCCACCGCCGCGTCTACCTGCACCGGATCGGCACGTCCACCGAGGACGACGTCATGATCTTCGGCCAGGGCCTGAAGATGACCAACTACTACGGCGTCTCCGTCTCCCGCGACGGGCACTGGCTGCAGGTCTCCGCGCACGAGGGCACCGCTCCGCGCAACGACCTGTGGGTGGCCGACCTGACCGCCTCGACGCCGGACCGGCCGAAGCTCGTGGCCGTACAGGAAGGCGTGGACGCGCAGACGGGGCTCACGTTCGGCCGCGACGGCAAGCTGTACGTCCACACCGACCGCGACGCGCCGCGCGCCCGCGTCTGCGTCACCGACCCCGCGACGCCGGGCGCCGACGGGTGGCGCGATCTCATCACCGAGGACCCCGAGGCGGTGCTGTCCGACTTCGCCATCCTCGACGACCTGGACCGCCCGGTCATGCTGGTGAGCTGGACGCGTCACGCCATCAGCGAGATCTCGGTGCACGACCTGGCCACGGGCGAGCGCCTCAGCGGGGTGCCGACTCCCGGTCTCGGCTCGATCGGCGGCCTGTCGGAGCGGCCCGAGGGCGGCTTCGAGGCGTGGTTCGGCTACACCGACAACACCACCCCGCCGACCATCCAGCGCTACGACGCCCGCACCGGCGAGACCACGCTCTGGGCCGCCTCGCCCGGCGCGGTCCAGGTGCCGCCGGTGCGCACCTCCCAGGAGGTCTACCGGTCCCAGGACGGCACCGAGGTGCGGATGCTCGTCATCGCGCCGGTCGACGCCGAAGGGCCGCGCCCCACCATCCTGTACGGCTACGGCGGCTTCGGCCTGTCGATGACGCCCGGCTACTCCGCGTCGATCCTGGCCTGGGTGGAGGCGGGCGGCGTGTACGCCATCGCCAACCTGCGGGGCGGCGGCGAGGAGGGCGAGGACTGGCACCGCACGGGCATGCTCGCCGACAAGCAGAACGTGTTCGACGACTTCCACGCGGCGGCCGAGCACCTCATCGCCACCGGCGTCACCACGCGGGAGCAGCTCGCCATCTCCGGCGGCTCCAACGGCGGCCTGCTCGTCGGCGCCGCCCTGACACAGCGGCCCGACCTGTACGCCGCCGTGGCGTGCTCGGCGCCGCTGCTGGACATGGTCCGCTACGAGCTGTTCGGGCTGGGGGCCACCTGGAACGTCGAGTACGGCTCGGCCGAGGACCCGGAGCAGTTCCGGTGGCTGTGGTCGTACTCGCCGTACCACCACGTGCGCGAGGGCGTGGCGTACCCGGCGGTGCTGTTCACGGTGTTCCAGTCGGACACGCGGGTCCACCCGCTGCACGCGTGGAAGATGTGCGCGGCGCTCCAGCACGCGACGTCGTCGGACCGGCCGATCCTGGTGCGCACCGAGACGGAGGTGGGGCACGGGGCCCGCTCGATCAGCCGCACGGTGGACCTGTCGGCAGACACCCTCACCTTCCTGGCCCACCACACGGGGTTGTAGGGGCGGCTTCCCTCCCCCGCCATCACGGGGCCTGGCCTGTTGACCGCATCGCCGGTCCGCCTCGCCGTGCCCGCCGGCCTTTCGGGCACGGCGGGCAGGGACGGCACGCGAGCCGACCTCGGCCTTGCCCGTGTCCCTCCTGTCGCTACCCCGGAGGTCCGCGGGGCCGAGAATCGTCGGTGGCGCCGCCTATAGTCGCCCATATGAGCCCGCCCAGGCAGATGCCAGAACCGGGACCGGGACCGGGGCTGAGACCGGGACCGGGACCAGAGCCGACGCCCACGCCAGGCCGACGCCGGAGCCGAGGCCAGGGCAGGTGCCGGAGCCGCGGCTGATTTCGGAGCAGAGCTGATGACCGAGCCGGAGCTCGTGATGGTGGACGCCGTCCCCAGCCCTGCGCTGCGCCCGTACGTGACACGCCTGACCGCCTACCGCGAGACCCCCGCACACCCGCTGACGCGCAACGAGGCGGCCTTCCCCGGCGCGGTGCTGATCCTGGGGCTCGGAGCGGCGATGGAGGTCGGCGGCGTGCGCGTCACGTCGTTCGCGGCCGGGCCGGGCGACCGTTTCACGACGACCCGGACAAGCAGAACGACCGACGGTGTGCAGGTGCACCTCACCCCGTTCGGCGCGAGACGCCTGTACGGCCTGCCCATGCGCCACCTGGCCAACACCGTGGTCCCGGTCACCGACGTGCTGGGTCCCCTGGCCGAGCCCACACTGACCCGGCTGGCGGAGACACCGTCGGGGCACGACCGGCTGGCGCTGGTCGACCGGCTGCTGCGCGAGCGCATCCTGGCCGGACCCGAGCTGGGCCCGCAGGTGCCGTGGGCGTGGGCGAAGCTGGTGCGCTCCGGCGGCCGGGTGCGCGTCTCGGCGCTGGCCGAGGCGCTCGGCTGGAGCCACCGGCACCTGGTGGCGCGCTTCCACGACGAGGTGGGGATCACGCCCAAGACGGCGGCGCGGGTGATCCGGTTCGGCCGGGCGGCTGCCCTGCTGAGGGCCGGCACGCCCATCGCCGACGTCGCCGGCGCGTGCGGCTTCTACGACCAGGCCCACCTCAACCGGGAGTTCCGGGCGCTGGCCGGCACGACGCCCGGTCAGATTCGTCCAAGACCCGGCGCGCCCCGCCGCGCACACTGACCATGTGGAACGAACCGTTTACGCGCTCGTGCGCTACCCGGACTGCACCGCCGCCCTCGACTTCCTGACCACCGCGTTCGGCTTCCGGGCGCACGAGGTGTCCAAGGACGACCAGGGCGGGGTCAGTCACGCCGAGCTCCTCGTCGAGAACGACATGATCATGCTGGGCCGGGGCAGGACCGGCGGCCCGGGGATCTACATCGCCGTGGCCGACCCCGACGCCCACCTCGCCCGCGCACGGGACGCGGGCGCCCGCATCACCATGGAGCTCACCGACCAGCCGTACGGGTCCAGGGAGTACGCCTGCGAGGACCCGTACGGCAACCAGTGGTTCTTCGGCACCTACCGCCCCTGACCCGGCCGTCTCATCACGGCCGGGCCCCCGCCGCCGACCCGGCCGCGGACGGCGGAAACGCCGGAACCGAGGGGGATGACAAACCCAGGTCTGATTCACGCCCCCGGATATCAGACCGTGGTCCGACGCGCCACACCCGTCCCGTGCAGCATCGTGATCCGCATGCTGAAGTCAATCGCCATGGCACTGGTCCTGCTGACCGCCGGGAGCGGGATGCGCGCCCAGCACGCGGCAGACGCTCTCGAGTGGAGCCCGTGCCCCAACGACAAGGTCGGCATGCGGTGCGCCGACCTTCAGGTTCCCGTCGACTGGCAGGACCCCGGCGGCCGCAAGATCACCCTCAAGCTGGGCCGCCTCGCCTCCACCGGCACCTCGGAGGGTGTCGCCCTGATCGCCTACGGCGGCCCGGGCGGGCCCGGCGTCGCCATCACCCAGGCGCAGTCCGGCTGGTGGACCGACCTGCGTAAACGCATGGACATCGTCACGTGGGACACCCGCGGCTACGGCGCGCAGTTCGGCGGCCTGAGCACCGGCCTGCCCTGCCTGTGGACCCGCATCCCGCTCCCCGCGTTCCCGCGCAACGACGCCGACTTCGGCCGGCTGTCCGACACCAACCGCGGTCAGGCGGAGGTCTGCCGCCAGGCGGATCCCACGCTCTTCGCCACCATGAGCTCCGCCGACCACGCCCGCGACATGGAGGCCATCAGGAAGGCCCTCGGCGGCGCCAAGCTCAACTACTACGGCGCCTCCTACGCCGGCTTCTACGGCCAGGCCTACGCCCGCCTCTTCCCGGACCAGGTGCGCACGATGGTCCTCGACGGCACCTGGAACCACAGCGCCGCCGACTGGAGCCGGGAGCTGGAGGAGATGGCGAAGGGCAACGAGCGGTTCCTGACCCGCTTCTTCGACTGGTGTGCCGCCAACGCCTGCCAGGACGTCCCCGCCACATGGCGAGCGCTCGTGGCCAGAGCCGACCGCGTTCCCGTCCCCGCCGCCAAGAACGTCGCCTACACGGGCGGTGACCTGCAAGCCTTCGCCATCGCATCGGCCAGACAGGGCCGGACCGCCTGGCCGGGCCTGGCGCAGGCCATCCGCAAGGCTCACGCCGGCGACGCCTCCGCCTTCCTCCCCGCCAGAGGCGCCCGCTACCCCGACCAGGCCACCGGCGTGACGGAGTGCACCGACTGGCCTCGCGCCGCCGACCGCAAGGAGCTCGACGCGACGATCAGCCGTCTGCGGAAGGTCGCCCCCAACGCGGGTCCGGCCGGCACCATAGCGACCGGCGTGCTGCAGTGCATCGGCTGGCCGACTCCCGTCACCAACCCGCCCGCCCCGCTTCCCAAGACCCTTCCGCCTCTGCTCGGCGCGGGCGCCTGGGGCGAATCGGACGCGGTCGCCAGAGCGATCGGCCAGGTCGCCGGCAGTGTCACGATCAACCATGACGGCCCCGGCCACACCCTGTACGGCGCGAACACCTGTGCTCGCGACCACATCAACCGCTACTTGACCGACAAGGTCCTCCCACCCGAGAACACGACGTGCTGACCCGCGCCCCGCGAAGGCGGCTCCCGCATTCGCACCTGCGTCGTGTCCGTCCGCGCCAGTGCCTCATCGACCATGTCGAACGTGATGAGCCGGGTCAGCTCACTCGGATGATCCGAATCCGCCGCCACCGGGGAGCGACACCACCACCGCTGACAGCAACCCGCCCAGGGCGGACGGCTCAGCGGGGGAAGACGATGGTCTTGTGGCCGTCGAGGAGGACGCGCTGCTCGGCGTGCCAGCGGACGGCCCTGGCCAGCGCCACGCACTCCACGTCACGCCCGATGGCGGCGAGGTCCTCGGGCGAGTGACTGTGGTTGACCCGGGCCACCTCCTGCTCGATGATCGGCCCCTCGTCCAGGTGCGACGTGACGTAGTGCGCGGTCGCGCCGATCAGCTTCACGCCCCGGGCGTGCGCCTGGTGGTACGGCTTGGCGCCCTTGAACGACGGCAGGAACGAGTGGTGGATGTTGATGGCCTTGCCCGCCAGCTTGGCGCAGAGGTCCTCCGACAGCACCTGCATGTAGCGGGCCAGCACCACGAGGTCCACCTGGTAGTGCTCCACCAGGGCCAGCACCTCGGCCTCCTGCCGGGGCTTGGTCTCCGGCGTGATCGGCAGGTGGTGGTAGTCGATTCCGTACGACTGGGTGAGCGGGCGCAGGTCGGGGTGGTTGGAGGCGACGGCGACGACCTCGATGTCCAGGGTCTTCTTGTGAACCCGGTAGAGCAGGTCGTTCAGGCAGTGGTCGAACTTGCTCACCATGATGAGCACCCGCGGCTTCCTGGCCATGTCGCGCAGCTCGAACTCCATGCCGAACTCCGGCGCCAGCGCGGCGAAAGCGGCCCGGACCTCGTCCTCGGCCAGCGGGGAGGTGAACTGGACGCGCATGAAGAAGCGGCGCGCGGCCCGGTCGCCGAACTGCTGGCTCTCGGTGATGTTGCAGCCCTGCCCGGCGAGCAGCCCGGAGACGGCGGCCACCACCCCTGGCCGGTCGGGGCACGACAGGGTCAGGACGTACTCGGCTGGGCTCATGTCATTACTTTCGCGGACGTGGAATGGTAGGCGCGGTCGCTGCCGACCCGGGCAGGTTACAACCCACCGGCCGGGCCCACCCGGCCCTTCGGCACACGTACTTCCGGGGCACGTGCCGTCCTTCCGGGGCACGTTGCCGTCCTTCCGGGACACGTGCCGTCGGGACGCGCGGCTTCCTGCGCACGTCTCCCGAGCGTACCCGCCGCCCTGACCCCGCCCTTCCGCCCTGTCCCAGATCGGCCCCGGCCGTCCACCGCTCCGTCCCGGACCCGAAACCGGTGGGCGCCTCCTCCCAGGTCCGTGAGCGGCGGATGCGCCGCCCTCGTGGCCCGTATCCCAGCCAAGGCCCCACTGACCCGCGCTCTCCAGCAGAATAGGATTCCATCCATCACCAAGCCGATCTTGGGTATCTATCAGGCGATGCCAGGCGGCCGGCTGGCGGAACGGAGGCGCGCTCACCCTTGGACTACGTCGTACTGGTCGCGGTCGCCTGTCTGTTCGCGCTCGTGACCGGCATGAACGACGGGGGTGCGCTCCTCGCGACCGGCCTCAAGCTACCGACCGTACGGCCCGCCACCGGCATCCTCACCCTCGTGGTCATGGTGGCGTTGGTGCCCTTGGCGACCTACGCCGTGGCGCAGACGTTCGTGCACCGCCTGGCCACGTTCGACGGGCCGGGCGGGCGGACCGCGATGACGGTCGCCGTGCTCTCCGCCCTCACCGTCGTCACCGTGCTGAGCGCGAGGGGCCGTCCGACGAGCCTCACCCTGGCCATCGTCGGCGGCCTGACCGGGGCGGGGCTCGGCTGGGGGCTGCCCGTCTCCGGCAGTGCGGTCGCGACGGTGCTGGCCTTCGGCATCGCGGCGCCGTTCGTCGGCGGGTTCCTGGCGTGCGGGGTGACGCTGCTGCTGTTCCGGTGGACCACCGCGCGGGGGCTGTGGCGCTGGCACTGGGCGGGGTTCCTCCTGCAGACCGTCGCCTACGCCGCCAACGACGGTCAGAAGATGCTCGCCGTCTTCATGATCGCGCTGGGCTTCTCGGGCGCTCCACTGCCGTACACGACGCTGGTCGCGTTCCTGTTCGGGCTCGGCGCCCTGTACGGCCTGCCCAAGGCGGGCCGCACACTCGGCCAGGAGATCATCGCCTCCCGCCCGCTGCACGGGGTGTCGGCGGAGCTGGCCTCGGGCACGGCGGTGATCTGCTGCGCGGTGCTCGGCATGCCCGTGAGCATGACCCAGACCGTGGCCGGCGGCCTGATCGGCGCCGGGGTGGCCCAGGGCGGAGGGCGCGTCCGCTGGTACGCCGCCGTCAAGATCGTCGTGGCCTGGTTGCTGACTCTTCCGGCGAGCGCCCTCCTGGCGGGCGTCGTGGCCTACATCCTGTCCTCGACATGACCCCGGTGAACCCCTGAGGGGCATAACCCTGACGAGCTTTGATGCGGCATGAGCCGTGGAAGGAGCGTTATGAGGCGACTTCGGCGCATCCGCGATCTCATGACCGGCCGGATGGACAGCGCGTTGACCGAGGCGCTGCTCGGCCAGCTCGAAGCGACCAAGCAGGGTGCCTGGCTGGCCATGGCCATGATCGGCGGCGAGGTGGGCCGGACGGGGGCGCACGAGCAGATGCGGACGATCGAGCACCTCGGCGACGAGGAGCGCCGCCGCCTCGTCGAGGAGCTGAGGAGCGCTCTGGTCACCCCGATCGACCGGGAGGACCTGTTCCGGCTCTCGCGCTCCATCGACGACGTGCTGGACTCGCTGCGCGACTTCGTACGGGAGTCGCACCTGTACCGCGTGCCGGACCAGATCCGCTTCAGCCCCCTGCTCGACCAGGTGATCGCCGGGATCGACGCCCTGGAGAACGCGGTGCGCGACCTCGCCTCCCGCCCTTCGGCCGTCGTCCACGACGCTTTGGAGGCCAAGAAGACGGGCGGACAGATCCGGCGGATGTACCAGTACGAAATTTCCCGCATCTTCTCGGGCGAGCTCACGGCGGAGGCCATGAAGCAACGGGAGCTGGTGCGACGCCTGGAGATCGTCGGCATGGCCATCGGCGACGCCGCCGACGCCATCGCGGACGGCGCCATGAAACGCTGACCAGGCGCCACGCCCTGCCGACCAGGCGCCATGCGGTCCTGACCGGGCGCCACGAACTGCTGACAGGCCTTACGGGTCCATGCGCTGATCCAGCGTCGGGGGGATGGTGCCGGCCGTCCTGAACGACGCTGCACGCCCCGCAGCCCGCGAACAGTCACGGCCGTCGTGAGCCACGCCTCGCGTCCCGCAGCCCGCGAACAGCCACGGCCCTCGTGAGCGACGCCTCGCGTCCCGAAGGCGGTCACGGCGATGTCCGCCGCCCGGAGTCGATTCCGTACGGGGTCAGAAGGACACGGTGAGGCCGCCGGAGGCCACCATGAGATCGCCGGTGTACTCCTTGGCCGCCGCCTCCAGCGCCGCCTCCGGCCGGGTGCCGGGCCACAGGTGGGTGAGCACCAGCCGACCCGCTCCCGCCCGTGACGCCGTACGGCCCGCGTCCAGGGCGCTCGACAGGTACGGGGCGTCCTCGTCCGGCACCCGTTCCGGATAGGTGGCTTCGGCCAGCAGAAGGTCGGCGTCCCGGGCCAGCTCGGCCAGTTCTGCGGCGGGTCCGGTGTCGCCGGTGTAGGCCAGCGTCCGGCCGCCCGCGGTGAGTCGCAGCCCGGCGTTGGGGACGTGGTGGGGCAGCGCCCAGGTGTCCACCCGGAAGGGCCCGAGCTCCACCACCGCCCCCGGCGCCAGCTCGTACAACACGTGACTGGAGGCCAGCATGCGCGGGTTGTCCAGGGCCAGCACGGCGTCGAGCGCGCCGGGCGGCGCGTGGACAGGAAGCGCGGCCGGTGGGGCGTCGCCCAGGGCGCGGGCCCGCAGCAGCGGGTTGAGGTCGGAGCAGTGGTCGGGGTGGCCGTGGCTGACCAGCACCGCGTCCACCTCCTCGGCCGCCACCGACTCCAGCAGCCTGGGAAGGGTCGCGTAACCGGGGTCGATCAGCACCCTGAAGCCGTCGTACTCCACCAGGTAGCCGCTGCACGCCTGGCCCGCCGCCGGCCACGCCCCACATCCGCCCAGCACGGTAATCCTCACACATGCCTCCCGAACCCACCCAAATCTGCCTCGAACGGGCCCATCCTCGCGTACCTCCGACCGGCCGGACCACTGGACTGCCCAGGCACCCGGCCAATCCGGCTACCCGCCCGACCACCGGTCACGCCAGCTGACGGCCGCCCGTCCGCTCACAGCCGTACGGGGGAGCTGCCGGTGAGTGGCCGCCCGCGAGGAGCCGCCCGTGGGAGGCCGTTCGCGAGGGACCGTTCGTGAGGAGCCGCCCGCGAGGAGCCGCCCGTGGGAGGCCGTTCGCGAGGGACCGTTCGTGAGGAGCCGCCCGTGAGGAGTCACCTGTGAGAGGCCGCAGGTGGCGGGAGGGTCAGGTTTCGCCGAGCTCGGTGAGGGTCGTGTGCAGCAGGCCGCGCAGCAGCGCGCCGCCCGCCTTCTCGTGCTCCGCCTCCACCGGCAGCCCCTCCGCCACCCGGGCCTGGTAGATGTCGCGTTCCAGCTCGTCGGTGTACGGCTGCGCGGTCAGGCCCACCACGACCACCACCCGGTTGCCGCCCGGGGTCAGGACGGCCACGGCGTGGGTGCGCAGGCACGTCTCCTCCAGCCCGCCGTACCAGCCGCACTTGACGGCCGCCTCCGGCGCCGCGAGCGCCTCCCGGGCGCCGAACGTCTGCTCGCCGCCCACCAGGCGCATCCACTCCAGGATCGCGCCCGCGACCGGGTCGCCCGCCAGGGCCGCCTGGGCCAGCTCCGCGTACGCGGCGGCGACCTCGGCGGCCGACACCTCCACGGACCCGAACCGCGACGGATCCGCGTTCGGCGGCGCCCAGCGGACACCCGTGCGGCGGTGGATCGCGTCCAGGATGGCGCGCGGGCCGACGGACAGCCACAGGGCGAGGGTGTCGGAGTTGGAGGAGACGACCACGGCCGGCTCGGCGTGGCGGCGCCAGCGCTCGTGGTCGCCGATCAGCCCGGCCGCCGCCCACGCGTACAGGGGTTTCAGCAGGGACGCACAGCGCAGCCGGTCCGGGCCCGCGGTGAGGGCCACGGAGCGGGGAGGCGGCCCGCCGTAGCCGCGTCTGATGCCGGCGGCCTGCGCGCCGGCGCCCGGCTGGAGTTCACGGAGCAGCTCGTCGAAGCCCACGCGTCCAACCGTAGTCCTATCCGGCCATGGTCCCGAGCGGGCCGGGGCCGGAGCGTCCAACCGCAGTCCCAGCCCCGGAGTCCCCAACGCCCGCGGTCTCAGCCCGCCGCAGTCCCAACCCCCGCAGTCCCAACCCCCGTTGTCCCAAGCCCCCGTTGTCCCAAGCCCCCCGTAGTCTCAACCCGCCGCGGTGCGAAGCCCTCCGGCGTGATGGTGGCGGTCACGGGACCGAGGCGCGTTGCTCGTCCGTCCTGGCCTCCGCCGTACGGCCCAGCGAGCGCAGCGCCACCGCGCGGTTGGCGTACAGGTCCGGTTGGGGATCGAGGGTGATCGCCCGGGACAGGTCGTCCACCGCTCCCTCGACGTCCCCCTCCGCGAACCGCAGCACCCCCCGGTTCCCCCACGCCGCCGCGAGCCCCGGCGCCGCGGCGACGGCGGCGTCCAGCGTCGCGTGCGCGTCCCCCAGCCGTCCCGCCGTCGTCTCCAGTTGCCCGAGCACCACGAGCAGGTGAACGTCGCCGGGCGCCAGCGCCAGCCCGGCGCGTACGTCCGCCCACGCCTCCTCGTCGCGTTCGAGGGCGGCCAGCAGCCCTGCCCGGTTGATGTACGCGTCCAGGTAGCCGGGATCGAGCTCCAGCACGTGACCCAGGTCGGCCAGGGCGCCGTCCGTGTCGTCGCGGGCGATCCGCAGCTCGGCGCGGTTGTAGTACGCCTCCGGCATCGGCGGCCCGGCCCGGATGGCGCTCTCGTAGTCGGCCAGCGCCTCGTCCGGGAGGCCGAGTTTGGCCAGCAGGTTGCCCCGGTCCAGGTAGTGGTCGGGGAAGCAGGGGTCGAGGGCGATGGCGGCGGTGTAGTCGTCCAGCGCCTCCTTGGTACGGCCGAGCGCCGCGAGCAGGCGGCCGCGGTTGGCGTGCAGCACCATGCGGTGCAGCGGGTGCCGCTCCCCCAGCTCGCCGGCCAGCTCCATGGCCGACTCCACCAGCGCGAGCGCCGCCTCGGGCCGTCCCTCCCGCAGCTCCACGAGCGCCAGCCCGTTGCGGTCGAAGCCGAGCTTGAAGGCCCTCTCGAACGGGTCACGCAGCAGGGTGGAGATGGCGATGGCCTCGTTGACCCACTCACGGGCCCGGGCGAGGTCGCGCCGCTCCGGGTCGGGGTCGCGGGCGTCGAGCATCGCCAACCCGTACGCGCAGGCGGCGTGGACCGCCGGATCCTGGCTGTACCTGCGCGCCCACGCCCACACCTCGCGCGCCTCACCGATGCGGCCGAGCCCGCCGAGCGCGGTCGCTGTGCGCTGCGCGAAGCGCCACCACAGCTCGCCGCCCGGCTCGGCCGTCTCCAGCCCGCGCCGGCCGACCTCGGCCACGGCGTGCAGGAACCCCTCGTGCACGCACCGGTCCACCAGGTCCCACAGCGCACCTGGGCCGCGCTGGTCGCCGGCGGGTGCGGGGCCGCCTTCGTACACGACGATGGTGAGCACGTCGGGCGGGATGCGGCGGGTCATGACGTCGAGCAGCTCGGCGTCCGTCGGGTCGGTCTCGGCGCCGTTGCACACCATCAGGGTGCGCCCCGGGGCCACGGCCTCGCGGACGAACTCCGTGAGCCCGTTGGCCAGCCGCAGGGTGCGGCGGGGCGCGGGCACGAGGATGCGCTCGTCGTCGGGCAGGCTCGCGTCGATCGTCGCGCGTCCGGCCGGGACCACGTCGCGCAGGCCCGGGGCCGCCGCCCTGATCTCGATGTCGTGGGCGGCGACCAGCTCTGGGGAACGTTCCAGCACCCCCGGCACGAGGTGGTGGAGCAGAGCGGAGGCGACGGTGTACGGGCCGTGGGGCCGGCGGTGTCCGTCGATCATCGGCATCAACAGCCGTACGGCCCCCGGCTCGACAGGCGGATCACTCGGTACCCGCTGGTGGGAAACTCCCCCGGTCACCCCTTGTGGATGACGCTCGAGGTTCCGGTGAGCTTCGCGGAGCCCGGCTTATGCACGATGATGCGCTTCATGGTGTTCTACCCCTCCATTGGGACTAATACACCATTATTCGGGCACAGCACCGAATATCAAGTTTTGGGACGCATAAGTTAGCTAGTAATAGCTGACTGGCGTGTTTATTCGATGATTATCAGATGGTCAGCCGTGCTGAAACCAGCACACCTTTGTCACCTCTCCGTTCTGCTCGGCCTCCTCGATCAGCGCGCACAGGCAACCTCCCGACAGCGTGACGGACCGGCAGCAGCCGGGACCGGGCACGTTGCGGGCGCGGACGATGACTGTCGCCCGCTGGATCAGCCGGTCCAGGCTCGGCTGGCCGCTGCCCTTGATCTGGTGAAGCTGCAGCCGGCACGCCGGGCTGTCGCCGCACGCCGCCCCCGCGACGGGCGGCCTCTGCGGCACGGGCGCCTCCCGCGGCTGACCCGGCTCGTCCCGTTTGACCTTGAGGTCCGCCAGCCTCTTCGAGGCCTGGCGGGACACGGCGAGCAGCTGCACGCGCCGCGGCGCGCCGTCCGCCGGCTCCTCCACCGGCGGTGGCGCCACCGGAAGGGGCGTCATGGGACGGGACGCCTCAGCACGCGGAGGCGCCGTCGTACGCGACGGTACGGCCAGGAGCATCGCCGCGCCCATGAGCCCACCACCGAGGATCATGCTCCAGTCCACCGGCTCGTGGAACCAGATCACCGCGATGGCCGCCACCCACAGCGGCTGCGACGACATGAGGACCGCGCTGGGCACGGCCGCCACGTGCGCCTGGCCGTACGAGCGGGCGAGGAACCCCAGAGCGCACGACACCACCGCCAGATGGGCGAGCACCCCCCAGTCGGGAAGGCTCACCGGGAGGCTCAGCCCGTCATGCACGGCGTAGCCGCCTGCCATGAGCCCGATGGTGCCCAGCTGGATGACGGTCAGGGCGTAGGCGTTGAAGCCCTCGCGGGTGCGCGAGAAGTGCGCCAGGAGGAGCGTGTGCCCCGCGTACAGGGCCGCGGCGACGAGCGTCACGCTGAGCGCCGACAGCGAGATCGGCTGGTCGCCGACGCCGCGCAGCAGCGTGAACACCGTCATGCCCGCCAGCGCCAGCGCGACCCCCGCCCACACCCGCCCCGGCATCCTCGTCCTGAACAGCACCAGCGCCAGGATGGGCGTGAGGACCACGCTGCACCCGACGGCGAACCCCGACACGGCCGAGGGCAGGCTGTCCAGCGCGAAAGCCTGCCCCACCTGGCCGACCCCGAACATGACGCCCAGGACCAGCCCGTTTCCCCACGTACGCCACGACAGCCCCCGCAGCGCGCCCGGGCGCAGGGCCAGGAGCGTCACTGCTGCGATCGTGTAACGCTCGGCCAGCAGATCCTCTACCGGCATCCGGAGAATGAGATCCTTCATCAGCGGGAACGCCGACCCCCATGCGGCGCTGACGAACAACAGAAGCACGGCTCCCAGGAGGGGTCGGGGAGCGGCCACGCCTGTCATGGCGGAAGCATCTCACTACGAAACGCAGCCGCGGATGTACTCGCAGCAGTCGGGGATACTCCTCTACCACCGGGAGGGAAGAGGCTCACCCGGGGGTTCGTACATCCATATCCGCAGGAGTGATCGAATCCCCCTTTTCTCCCGTCACGCTTTGCCCACAGGACTCACATGGAGACGGGGTGAGGCGGGGGATCAGGCGTCGAGGACGGCGGCGGGCACGAGCCGCTTCTCGCCGTACACCACGATGAGGTCGCCGACGCGGGAGCGGGAGATCTCGCGCCACCCATGCCGCGCGTACAGCGCGAGGGCGGCCTCCTGCCGCAGGGTGGTGTCGCCTCGGACGCTGTGGAAGCCCAGCTCGACCGCCCGCTTCTCCAGGGCGGTGAGCATCGCGGCACCGTAGCCGCGGCGCTGGAGCTCCGGGTGGACGCGCAGCCGGCAGATCTCGGCCTTGCCCGAGTCGATGGGCCGCAGCCCGCCCATGGCGACGACCCGGCCGCCCGTCTCGCCCACCAGGAAGTCGCCGCCGCACACCAGGTAGAGCTCCTGGATGCGGGGGAAGTCGTCGTCGTAGTAGACCCCGTCACCGGGGAACAGGCCGACCTGGGCCAGGCAGATCTGGTGCAGCGCCAGGATCGTGTCCAGGTCGGACCAGCGGTAACGACGGATCTTCAGGTTCATGCACCGGCCTTTCCTTCGCCCGCGACCGGCTCGGGGCGCAACTGTTCGCGGTAGGCGACCAGGCCCGGATGGCCGGGGTCGCGCTGCATGACCGCCTGCTCGAAGGCGAGCGCCGGGCGCATGATGAAGTCGGTGCGGTACTCCGGGCCGAGCAGGCGCAGAGCCTCGGTGCCGACCTCCAGCGCCTCGGTGACGTCGCCCTCGATCAGGCGGCACTGCGCCCGGTCGAGCCTGATCAGCGTCTGGTCGAGGATGTGGTCCTGGTACTTGTCGAGGGCCTGCTCCAGCACCACCTCCGCCTCCAGCGTCTGGCCGAGCTTGGTGAGCACGTCGCCCTGGTAGAAGTAGAGCTGACGCTCGGTGTAGCCGAACGCCATGTCCTCACGCTCGTCGCCCTTGATGTGGCTGAAGGCGTTGCGGGCCCGGGCCAGCGCGCGCTTGGCCTGGTCGACGATCTCCTTCTTGCTGTCGGTGCCCGACAGCATGGCCAGCGCGCGGGCCTCCACGACCGGGGCCATGGCCTGCGCGGCGCACGGCGTGGCGCCGGCCAGGTCACGGCTCTTCTTGGCGAGGTTGAGCGCCTCGCGGGCGTCGCCGTAGTAGAGCGGGACGAGCGACTCGCGGGCCGTCACCCAGGCGCGCAGCGCGCGGTCCCCGGTCTCGTCGGCGGCGATGCGGCCGGTGCGGAAGAACGAGCGCGCCAGGCGGTGGTCACCCAGGTTGATCATGATCATGCCGCTCAGCCCGGCCAGTTGCGCGACCATGCGGCACAGACGTTCCTGCAGGTCGATCGGCTGGCGATGCTTCATGGCGTTGCGGACCGCGCCCAGCTCCAGCACCACGTCGCACAGCAGGCGCAGCGGGGCGGTGGTCGTGTACTGCCGGCCGAAGGCCTGCGTGACCTCTTCCCACTGGTCGAGCATGGCCGGTGAGACCGTGGCGCAGACGAGCGTCTCGTCCATGCGGCGCCTGATGCCGTCGATGGCGCCGAGCACCGCCCCCTCGGGCTTCATGGACGGCTTGTCGCCGAGCAGGTGGAGCAGGGCGCGACGGAGGATGTTCTCGTCCTCCTGGCTCTCGTGCGGCGGCTCCTCCTCACCGGGCCGGTCGGGCCGCTGCTCACGCGCCTCCACCGAGGCCGGGACGCGCTCCGAGACGTCGAAGGCGGGCCCGCCGGGCGCCCGGTGGCCGTGGCCGCAGATGCAGGGGCCGTCGTAGCCGAGGGCCGAGGGCTCGACGCGGTAGACGGTGCACAGGTAGTGGAGGTATTCGGGGCCGGGGCGTTTCAGGCCGCTCTCGTACGCCGACAGGAGGGTCTCGCCGATGCCCGGCGGCGGCTTGGCGTCACACTCGAACAGGGCGCGCACCTGCTCGATGACGTCGGCGAGGGCGATGCCGTGCGACAGACGATGGCTCTTGATCTTCGTCGTGCCGAACTGCGACGCGCAGGCTTCATGGATCTCCTCGGCGATCTGGGCAGGGGTGCGGCCGGCGGCGAGACCCCTGGCTCTGGTCCGCCGCGCTATCTCCGTTTCCCTGTGCTGCCTGCCGGACATCCCGGCCCCTCTCACACACGTCCCGAACGATCCACGACCGACGACTCAGCGTAGTCTCTGGGTTGCACTCCGCCTACCGAAGACTATGGACCATTGTGGACGAGAAGAAAACGTCCTCTCGAAGCTTACGGTTAAGGATCGTCCTCCGGCGGACTGTTTCTTACAACCCACGAGGGAATAGCGACTCCCTGTGATCGGGATGTGCTCGTTGCGTAACGCGCCGACTTGAGTCATCTTTGGCCCACCAGCAACAAAGCGAGGGAGGGACGAAAGGTGGGGGACGACGATTTCGAGCACCTGGAGCGTCTGGTAGCGGAGCTCGGCGCTCGCGGTTTGCTCGCACGAGTGGTCCGCACCCAGACCGGCCGGCTGTTCGTCCGGGTGATCAACCCGAACGCGACCAGCCTGTCCGAGAACGTCACCTGTCGGCCGACGGCGGTCTCCGAGTTGCCGGACTGGTGGTACTGCTGGTCCTGGGGAGAGCGGATGCACGCGGCGGACGACCCGGCTGGTGCGGCGACGAAGGTCGCTCGGGTGCTCGCCGCGGTGGGCGAATGACACAGGCGGTGACCCGCGTGGAGCGCAGCCACCGCGGTTCACCGCATCCATCGCGGCTTCACGGAGCCGGCGGGGCGGCCGGTGCGGAGGTCTCCCGTTCGCGGGAGCCTTGGCCGTCCCGCCGGCTCCACGGTTTTCACACCGACTCCCTCCGGGTCACACCGGAGGGTGTCCGGAAGGTACGCCTTCCGGAGAAACGGCACGGGACCTGCTTCCGGGTGCTCGTCCCTGCCGGGCCGTCCGTCACCGGAGCGTCAGGCCTCGCCCTCCGCGGCCCCGGGCCTGACGACCCCGTCTTCCCCGGCGCGATGTGACGGCGGCCGGTTCGGTCGGCGGTATCTTGTGGATCGAAATCGGTCCAATCCGCCGGCCGAACCGCTTCTCGAAAGGGGATTCCCCCAGTGTTCCTGGCGACCCCAGCGCCATCGCCCTCTCCCTCCCCGGAGTCGGTGATCCCCAGCTTCAGTGACATGAGCCAGCAGGTCGCCTCCGTCTGCGAGGGCGACACGGTCATCTGCTCCACGCTGGCCGGGCTGTTCAAGGGAGCCGTGTGGGCACCGCTGGTGGCCAGCGCGATCACGATCGTGCTGATCCTCATCCTGGCGTTCGTCATCCGCAACGTCGCGCACCGGCTCATCACCCGCGTGGTCACCCGGGCGGCGACCGGCGGCTCGATCATGACCCGGTTCCGCCGGAACGGCGTCGGCTCGGAGAGCATCGACGTCCTGCTCCACGAGCGGCGCAAGCAGCGGGCCGAGACCATGGGCTCGGTGCTGAGGCACGTCGCCTCGATCGTCATCCTCGGCACGGCCGTCCTCACCGTGCTCGACCGGCTGACCATCCCCATCGCGCCGCTGCTGACCAGCGTCGGCATCCTCGGCGTGGCGATCGGCTTCGGCGCGCAGGAGCTGGTCAAGGACTTCATCGCCGGCATGTTCATGCTGCTGGAGGACCAGTACGGCGTGGGTGACATGATCGACGCGGGCGCCGCCGTCGGCACGGTCGAGGCTGTCACGCTGCGCATCACGCGGCTGCGCGACGCCGACGGCCGGGTCTGGTACGTCCGCAACGGCACCATCACCCGGGTCGGCAACGAGTCGCAGGGCTGGTCGCGGGCCTACGTGGACGTCCCGGTGGGCTACGACAGCGACGTGACGGCGGTGCGCGACGTGCTGGAGCGGATCGCCAAGGAGATGTGGGACGACCCCGAGTTCCGGGAGACGGTGATCGTGGAGCGGCCCGACGTGTTCGGCGTGGAGCAGTTGTCCGACAGCATGCTCGTCTTCCGCATCTCGGCCAAGACGCTGCCCTCCAAGCAGGCGCAGGTCGCCCGCGAGATGCGGCTCAAGGTGAAGAACGCGATGGACACCGCCGGCATCGCACTGGTGCCCGGCGCGTAGGCTTGCAGCGTGACTGAGACCTCCTTCTACGACGCCGTCGGGGGCGAGGAGATTTTCCGGCGGCTGGTGCATCGCTTCTACGAGGGGGTGGCCCAGGACCCGTTGCTCCGCCCCCTCTACCCCGAAGAGGATCTGACGGGTGCGGAGGAGCGGTTGCGGGGGTTCCTGATCCAGTACTGGGGCGGCCCCAACACCTACAGCCAGGAGCGCGGCCATCCGCGTCTGCGCATGCGGCACGTGCCGTTCGTGATCGGCGAGGCCGAGCGCGACGCCTGGCTCAAGCACATGCGCGACGGCGTCGACTCGCTGGAGCTTCCGGAGGAGCAGGAGAAGCGCCTCTGGGACTACCTGGTTTACGCGGCGCACAGCTTGGTGAACTCGCCCACATAACGGGCATGACCGCCCCATGACTATCCCTTGGTGGCGTGACGCGGTCGTCTACGAGATCTATGTACGCAGCTTCGCCGACGCCTCGGGTGACGGCGTCGGCGACCTCGCCGGCATCCGGGAGCGCCTGCCGTACCTCCGGCGCCTGGGCGTCGACGCCATCTGGCTGACGCCCTTCTACCCCTCCCCCATGGCCGACGGCGGCTACGACGTGGCCGACTACCGGGGCGTCGATCCGCTGTTCGGGTCGCTGGCGGACTTCGAGGCACTGGTGGCCGACGCGCACGAGCACGGGCTGCGGGTGCTCGTCGACATCGTGCCCAACCACAGCTCCTCGCGGCACCCGTGGTTCCAGGCGGCGCTGCGCGGCGAGCGGCGTGAGCGCTACGTCTTCCGCGACCGGCCGAACAACTGGCAGTCCACCTTCGGCGGGCCGGCGTGGACCCAGGTGGCCGACGGACAGTGGTATCTCCACCTGTTCGCCCCGGAGCAGCCCGACTTCAACTGGCGCGAGCCGGAGGTCCACGAGGAGTTCCTGGACGTCCTGCGATTCTGGCTGGACCGGGGCGTCGACGGGTTCCGCATCGACGTGGCGATGGGGCTGTACAAGGCGGAGGGGCTGCCGGACCTGCCCGGGGTGGACGACCAGTCGTTCACCTCGCGCTCGCCGGTGTGGGGGCAGCCGGAGGTGCACGACGTGTACCGGTCCTGGCGCAAGCTGCTCGACGGCTACCCGGGCGAGCGCATGGCAGTGGGCGAGGTGTGGACGGACGACCCGGAGGACCTGGCCCGCTACGTCCGGCCGGACGAGCTGCACCAGAGCTTCAACTTCGCCTGGCTCCAGGCTCCGTGGTCGGCGACGGCGTTCCGGAAGGTGATCGACGACACGCTGGCGACCGTGCCGTTCGCGACCTGGGTGCTGTCCAACCACGACGTCGTACGGCACCGCACCCGCTACGAGACCGCCGACCCCGGAACCGGGCTCCTCAGGGCGAAAGCGGCATTGCTCGCCATGTTGGCGCTTCCCGGGTCGGCATATCTCTACCAGGGGGAGGAACTTGGACTCCCCGAGGTGAAGGATCTTCCCCCGGAGGCGCGGCAGGACCCGGTCTTCTTCCAGTCGGAGGGAAAGCTGCCCGGGCGCGACGGCTGCCGGGTGCCGCTGCCGTGGACGGTGACGGGACCCTCCCACGGGTTCTCCCCGGACGAGACGCGGCCGTGGCTGCCGCAACCGGCGGAGTTCGGGGCGCTGAGCGTGGAGGCGCAGGCCGGCGACCCGGCCTCGACCCTGGAGTTCTACCGGGCCGCGCTGGCCTGCCGCCGGGAGCTGGTGGAGGAGATGCCGCACACCATCCAGTGGCTGGACTCCCCGGAGGACGCGCTGTTCTTCGGCCGGGGGCGGCTGGTGTGCGTGCTCAACTGCGGCACGGAGGCCGTACGGCTGCCGCCGCACGAGCGCGTCCTGCTGTCCAGCGGCTCGCTGGCGGGTGACGTGCTTCCTCCGGACACGGCGGCCTGGCTGCTGAGCACACCCGTCACCTGACTTCAGGGGAGAGGGTGTGCGCGCCGCGTTCCCCCCGGACCGGGATGACCGGCACCGAGAGCAGCGCGCACACCAGCCCCGCCGCGAACCCCGCCCAGTAGCCCGCCTCGGTGATCAGCAGGCCGGCCAGCGGGGTCACGGCCAGCGCGACGACGTTCTGGATGGTGTTGTGGGTGCCCAGCACCCGCCCGGCCGCGCCGGGCCCGGCGAGCTCACCGGCCGCGAGGTACGCCAGCCCGTTGCCCGCCACCGTAATCACCGCGGCCAGCGCCAGCATCACCGGGCCGGGCCACGACCCGGTGAAGGTGCCCGCGAGCAGCAGGACGAGCACGGCCAGGCTGCCGAACGTCAGCAGGCGCAGCGGCGCCATCCGCAGGCCCGTCCGATCGGACCAGCGGCCCACCGCGATGCGCACCGCCGCGCCGCCGATCGCGGCCACGCCGAACAGCCGTCCCGCCTGCACGCCGTCCCAGCCGTACACGTGGACGAGGCACGCCACGCCGTACGTGCTGACCACGATCTGCGGCACCGCCTGCAACGCGCTCGTCGCGTGCACCCGCCAGAGGGCGGGCTGCCGGTACGGCGAGCCGGCCGGCGCGGGACCCGAGCCGGGGCCGTCGCGCGGCGGCTCGGCCAGGAACAGGGCGGCCAGCACGGCGGCCAGCAGGCTCACGGCGGCGCACACCGCCAGCACGCCCGGGATGCCGTGCGCGCGCGACACGGGCGGCAGGACGAAGGCGGCGACGGCCATGCCGAGCGTGTAGGACACCTGCCGCAGGCCCATGGCGACGCCGCGCTCCGGCGGGCGGAACCAGCGCAGCACGATCCGGCCGCCGCCCACCATCGCGGCCGACCCGGCGGCGCCCGCCAGCGCCAGCAGGCCGACGACCGCCCAGACTCCGGTGACGAGCGTGACGGCGGCGAAGAACATAGCCGCCAGTCCCACGCCCAGGCCGAGGACGAGCCGCTCGCCGTGCCGGTCGGCCAGCACACCCCAGGGGACGAGGGCGAACAGCACGCCGATGCCCGGCGCGTTCGCCACGATGCCGGCCAGCGGCAGGGGCAGTTCGAAGAAGCGTTGCAGATCCGGCATGACGAGGGGGAGCCCGAACAGGCCCAGGGTGACGCTGGCATGCGCGTTGACGCCGAGGGCGAGCATCACCCAGCGCCTCAGGTCCCGCTTCGGAGGGGACACGCCGCTAGGCAGGGATCTTGAAGCGTTCGAGGTATGCGACCTCCTGCGGCGTCAGCCTGCGGGGCGCGCCGGCCTCCACGTCGTAGCCCACGACCACCGAGGACGCGGTCACGAACACCTCGTCGTCGTCACGGATCTCGTAGGCCAGCGTGAACCGCACCGGCTTGATCTCCGTCACCCACGTCTCCACCCGCACCGGCTCGGCCCTGAACGTCAACGGCCGCCGGTAGTCGATCTCGTGCCGGGCGATGACCAGCCCCTTGAACGGCGCGTCACCCGACCGGTACGGGTCGATGTGGAACATGCCGAGCCGGGCGTCCTCCAGGTAGTCGAAGAACCGGACGTTGTTCACGTGGCCGAGCGAGTCGATGTCCGCGAACCGCACCATGCGGGGGAAGACGTGCCGCCGGGTCAGGGTTTCGAGCGATTCGTGCACCACGCCCGCCACCGTACCCGCCCCCACGCGGCCCTTCCCACCCGGCCCTTCTCACCCGGCCGACCGGCGGCACGGTCGGGGGCCGACAGCACGGGCCGGCAGCACGGGCCGGCAGCACGGTCGGCGTCCAGGGTCGAACGGCCGGAGGTCGTTCTGGACGGAGCGGGTGAGCAGCCGCGCGACCGGAGACCCTGGCGCACCTCGCGAGGTATCTGTGCCGCTGGCCCCGGCAGGCGGCGCGCGTGCGAGTCCCGAACCGTGACCGCGCCCCCAGCCTGGGCTCCCAGCCTGGGCCCTCAGTCTGGGCCCTGAGCCTGGGCCCTGAGCCGTGAGGCCCGGGCCCTGAGCCGTGGACGCCGGGATCAGTCGCGGTGGAGCTTGCGGTAGGTCACCCGGTGCGGGCGGGCCGCGTCGGCGCCCAGCCGCTCGATCTTGTTCTTCTCGTAGTCGGCGTAGTTGCCCTCGAACCAGAACCAGTTGGAGCCCTCTTCCCACGCCAGGATGTGCGTGGCGATGCGGTCGAGGAACCACCGGTCGTGCGAGGTGATGACCGCGCAACCCGGGAAGTCGAGCAGCGCGTTCTCCAGCGACGAGAGGGTCTCGGTGTCGAGGTCGTTGGTGGGCTCGTCGAGGAGCAGGACGTTGCCGCCCTGCTTGAGGGTGAGCGCCAGGTTGAGCCGGTTGCGCTCGCCACCCGACAGGACGCCGGCCTTCTTCTGCTGGTCGGGGCCCTTGAACCCGAACGCGGCGATGTAGGCGCGCGACGGCATCTCGACGTTGCCGACCTTGATGTGGTCGAGCCCGTCGGAGACGACCTCCCAGACGTTCTTGTTGGGGTCGATGCCGCCGCGGCTCTGGTCGGCGTAGGAGATCTTGACCGTGTCGCCCACGACGATCGAGCCGTTGTCGGGCGTCTCGCTACCGGTGATCATGCGGAACAGCGTGGTCTTGCCGACGCCGTTGGGGCCGATGACACCGACGATGCCGTTGCGCGGCAGGTCGAACGAGAGCTTCTCCATGAGCAGCCGGTCCTCGAAGCCCTTGGTGAGGTCCTCGGCCCTGATCACGGTGGTGCCCAGGCGCGGGCCCGGCGGGATCTGGATCTCGTCGAAGTCGAGCTTGCGGTGCTTGTCGGCCTCGGCCGCCATCTCCTCGTAGCGCTGCAGACGGGCCTTGGACTTGGTCTGGCGGGCCTTGGGGTTGGAGCGGACCCACTCCAGCTCGTCCTCGAGGCGCTTCTTGCGCTTGACGTCCTTCTGGCCCTCGACCTTGAGCCGCTGCGCCTTGGCCTCCAGGTAGGTGGAGTAGTTGCCCTCGTAGGCGTAGGCGCGGCCACGGTCGAGCTCGAGGATCCAGCCGGCCACGTTGTCGAGGAAGTAGCGGTCGTGGGTGACGGACAGCACGGTGCCGGCGTACTTCTCCAGGTGCTGCTCCAGCCACTGCACGCTCTCGGCGTCGAGGTGGTTGGTGGGCTCGTCGAGCAGCAGCAGGTCGGGGGCCTCCAGCAGCAGCTTGCACAGCGCGACACGGCGGCGCTCACCACCGGACAGCGTGGTCACGTCGGCGTCCGGCGGCGGGCAACGCAGCGCGTCCATCGCCTGCTCGAGCTGGCTGTCGAGGTCCCACGCGTTGCGGTGCTCCAGCTGCTCCTGCAGCTTGCCCATCTCGTCCAGCAGCGCATCGCTGTAGTCGGTGGCCATCTGCTCGGCGATCGCGTTGTAGCGGTCGAGCATCGCCATCGTCTCGGCGACGCCCTCCTGGACGTTGCCGAGGACGGTCTTCTCCTCGTTCAGCGGGGGCTCCTGCTGAAGCATGCCGACCGAGAAGCCCGGCATGAGCCGCGCCTCACCGTTGGACGGCTGCTCCAGGCCGGCCATCATCCGGAGCAGCGTCGACTTACCGGTGCCGTTCGGGCCCAGGACACCGATCTTGGCTCCGGGCAGGAACGACAGCGTGACGTCGTCAAGGACAACCTTGTCGCCGTGCGCCTTGCGCACGCGCTGCAGCGTGTAGATGTACTCCGGCATGACATCTAGCTTAGGGGCTCTCGACCGGGCTTCCGCCGGTCGGGCACCGAAGACAGCCGGAGGCACGGCGGAGGTACGGAGTTGTGGCGCCGGAGGCCGCCGCCGGGCTTGCGTCAACAGCTCGACCAGGACGAGCACGGTCCGTCGATCACCATCTGTACGGCCTCGTCGGCGGTCAGCCGGGTGCCGTACGTGAATCTCTCCGTGAAAGCCTCCTCGCCCAGGACGGCCCGCTCGGCGGCCGTGATGCGGTCGACGTCACCGCGTTCGGCGGGTGGGAGCGGTGCGCCCACGCTGCGGCGGGCGGCGTCAGCCGCGCCGAGCAGGACCGCGGCGCAGGCCGCGGTGTGCTCCTGCCGGGACAGCGCGCCCGCGAGGCCCTCCAGCGACAGGGCGAGGGCTCGCGGCTCGGCGAGCGAGCGAGCGACGTCGAGAGCGTGCAGGTGGTGGGCGACGGCCTGGGCCGCTTCGCCGCGGAGTTCGGCGACGAAGCCCAGCTCGGCGAGGAGCAGATGGTCCCCGGCCTGGGACGACACGTGCCCGTAGCCGTCGCGTATGTGCAGCAGGTGCGCCTCCGCGGCGTCCAGGTCACCGGAGCGGCGCGCCCCGAGGGCCAGGCCCATCTCGGAGTGGAGCTCGCCGTAGATGTAGCCCTGTTCGGCGGCGATGCGACGGGCCTGCTCGTGCAGTTCGCGCGCCCGGTCCCAGTCGCGCGCCAGCAGCGCGAGGCGGCCCAGCCCGGACAGCCGCGCCGCGACCTCCGCCGCCAAGCCCAGGTCCCGGGCGATCCGCAGCCCTTCGTGCTGGCGGTGCTCCGCCTCGCCGTACTTCCCCTTGATCTCGGCGAGCACGGCGAGCGGCGACACCGTCTGCAGCTCGCCCCATCTGTCGCCCAGTTCGCGGAAGAGCGAGGCGCTGCGCCGCCCGTCGCGGCCGAGCCCTTGCAGGTCGCCGCGGTCCAGAGCGAGTCTCGCCCGCAGGCCCAGCGCGGCGGCCGTGCCCCACTGGTCGCCCGCCTCGGTGAAGAGGGTCAGGGCGCGAGTGTTCCACGTGTCGCTGTCGGCTGCGGCACCGGCGCTGAACAGGCCGAATGCGCACAACCACAGGCCACGCGCCCGGCGTACGAGATCGGGGACGGCGTCGGCGTCCGGGGCGGCGGCGGCAGCCCCGTGATCACCCGTCAGCAGCGCGAACGCGCGGTGCAAAAGCGCTGCTTCCGCCGTCACCGGCGCGGGCGCCGACGCCGGAACGGCGGCCAGCACGGCCTCCAGGCTGCGCCGGGCCTCGATGAGACGGCCGCGCAGCAACCACCACCACGACAGTGCGGTGGCCAGGCCCACGGCGTCGGCCGCCTCACCCGCGGCGGCGCGGCGTATCGCCTCCTCGAGAGCCGCGCGCAGATTGCCGGTCTCGGCATCCAGCCGGGAGAGCCAGGACCGCTGCTCGGCGCCGCGCAGCCGGGACTCGGCGTGTTCGGCGAGCGCCAGGTAGTGGCGCAGATGCCGGTCGCGTACGGCGGTCAGGTCCTCCATCTCGTGCAGCCGCTCCATCGCGTACGCGGCCACGGACTCCAGGAGCCGGTAACGGGGCCCCGTGGGCCCGTTCACCACGACCACGAGGGACCGATCGACGAGGCGCGCCACGAGCTCGGGCACCTCCTCCCGGGCGACGCCGTCGCCCGCGCACACCGCGGTGGCGGCTTCCAGGTCGCAGCCGTCACCGAACGCGGCGAGGCGGCGCAGCACGATCCGTTCGGGCGCGCCGAGGAGTTGCCAGCTCCAGTCGATCATCGCCCGCAGGGTCTGCTGCCGGGCTGGTGCGCCGCGCCGGCCGGAGCCAAGGATCTTGAACCGGTCATTGAGCCGATCCGCCAGTTCCCGGACTCCGAGCGCCCGTACGCGGGTGGCGGCGAGTTCGAGGGCGAGCGGGATGCCGTCCAGACGGCGGCAGATCTCCGCGACGGCCGCGCGGTCCACCGGCTCCAGGGCGTCCAGGTCCGTGGGGAAGCCGGGGGCGGATGCGGCGGCGCGGTCCATGAACAGCCGTACGGCGTCGGGGTCCTGGAGTGGTTCGACCAGGAACACGGCCTCACCCGCCAGGCCGAGCGGCTCCTGGCTGGTCGCCAGCACCCGCAGTGCGGGGGCGGTGGTCAGGAGGACATCGGCGAGCTCCGCCGCGGCGTCGACGATGTGTTCGCAGTTGTCCAGCACGAGCAGGATGCGGCGGTCCCGCAGGGCATCGGCGAGGCGGTGGGCCGGTGAGCCGGCGCCGGGCCGGGGGGAGTGGGTGTCGTCCCGGATACCGAGCGTGGCGGCGATGACCTGGGCGAGGTCGGCGCCGGTGCCGGCGCGGAGGCCGGCGAACTCGACGAGCCAGATGCCGTCGCCGGCGCCCTCGTCCGTTCCCACCGCGGCGGCCGCCGCCACGGCGAGGCGGGTCTTGCCGACGCCGCCGGGGCCGGTCAGCGTGACCAGCCGGGTGCCGCGCAGGAGGCCGGAGAGGTCGGTGAGGGCCTGGCTCCGGCCGATGAGGGGGGTGAGCGGCACCGGCAGGTTCGAGTGGGTGTGCGGGACCGGCAGGTTCGAGTGGGTGCGCCCGGGCACCTCGTCCCCGGCAGCCGTCGGGCCCGGCGCCGGCGGGGTCTCCAGGCGGGGATCCTGCCGAAGCACCGCCCGGTGCAACGCGGTCAGTTCGGGGCCGGGGTCGACTCCCAGATCCTCCGCCAGCCGGCGCCGCAGGTCCTCGTACGACGCGAGGGCCTCGCTCTGCCGCCCTGACACGTAGAGGGCCCGCATGTGCAGGGCACGCAGGCGCTCCCGCAACGGGTACCGGAAGACCAGGTCCGCGAGCTCCGCGGCGACCAGCACGTGGTCCCCGGCCTGGAGGCGGGCCTCGGCCTGCTCCTCCAACACCGACAGCCGCTGCTCGGTGAGGTGCTGCACGGCCGGCCGCATGAACTCCTCGTCCGCGAAGTCGGCGTAGGCGGGCCCCCGCCACAGGTCGAGGGCCTCGGTGAGCAGGGCGGCCCGGGTGCGCGGATCCGGGCTGCACCGGGCCTCGGCCACGAGGGAGCGAAACCGCGTGGCATCCAGCTCGTCGACGTCGAGCTCCAGCCGATAGCCCGGCGGCTGCCGCACCACCCGGTCCCGGCCGATGACCCGGCGCAGCTGGGAGACCCTGGTGTGCAGGGCGCCCGCGGGTCTGCCCGGCGGGCGGTCGCCCCACAGGTCGTCGATGAGCCGGTCCGCCGAGACGGGGCCTCCGTCGTGGGCGAGCAGATCCGCGAGCAGCACCCGGACCTTGACCTCCGGGATCTTGACCTCCCGCCCCTCCTCGTCCCACACGGCCAGTGGCCCGAGCACCCCAAACCGCATGGGGCCACTGTATGTCTTGCATGCATCGAGGCGGACTCGCTCCTGGCTTTCGACGGCACCGCCTGCAGCCGGCCGTCAGCCCTTCCGAAGAAAACCTGAAGCGCCCGAGAGCACAGTCGTATGGGTGAGGCGCCCGTATGGGTGAGGCGCCGCGCGTGCCCCACGGACCGACACCTGTGAGAGGGAACCGTAAGCATGACCAGGTACGGGGACAAAAGGGGCGTGATCGCCGGGGATGCCACAGGCATTGCTCTGGCAATCGCCAAGCGCCTCGTGGAAGGTGGTGCGCGGATCCTGCTGACCGCCCGCACACCGCAGGAACGCATGCGGCTGGGCGACGAGTTGGGCTCCGCCGCCCGTGTCGTCAACCCGGCCGCTCTCAGAACTCACCTGGAGGCCGGCGGCGGCGTGGATCTGCTCTTCGCCGACTCCGTACCCACCACGCGACCGCTGCTGTCGCACGTCAAGGACGGTGGCGCGGTGGTGCTCACCACACCCGCCCCGTCCCCCGCCGCCGTACATGACCTCGCCGCGGAGCTCGCCTCCCGCGGCATCCGCGTCAACGCGGTGGCCCCGGACTGTATCGAGTCGCCGGGCGGCAGCGCCGCGTCCCTGCCACCGCTCGGCCGTCTCGGAGCCGCCGAGGAGGTGGCCCGCGCCGCGCTCTTCCTGGCGACGGACGCGACCTTCACGACGGGCGCCCGGCTCCCCGTCGACGGCGGCCTGCGCCGGGCGTGACCCACCGGCGCAGTCGCCCATGCCCGGATCACTGCCGCCAGACCCGCTGCACCGCACACGGTGCGGCCGAACAGATGACGTCCCTGGAAAGACCCGGAGTACACCACATGAGTACCGCACCCGACACCGCGGCCGGTTCTGCCGCAGGCACCGGCGCCCGATCCGGCACGAGGGGCAGGGGCGAGGAGCAGCAGAAGCTTCCGCTCCTCGCCCTGCTCGCCCTGGCCACCGCCGTCTTCATCACCAGTCTCACAGAGACGCTCCCCGCGGGCCTGCTCCCGGCGATGAGCGACGACCTCCACGTGGGCGAGTCCGCGACCGGCCAGACGGTGACGATCTACGCGCTCGGCACCGCGCTGACCGCGATCCCGCTGACCGCGGCCACCGCGAGATGGAGGCGCAAGCGACTGCTGCTGGCCGCCATGGGGGGCTTCGCCCTGGCCAACACGATCACCGCCATGTCGTCCCTGTACGCCCTGACGATGACGGCGCGGTTCGTCGCGGGTGTGGCCGCCGGCCTCGCCTGGGCGCTGCTCGCGGGGTACGCGCGCCGCATGGCCCCCGTTCACCTCCAGGGCAGGGCGATAGCCATCGCCATGGCGGGCATCCCGGTCGCGCTCTCGCTCGGCGTGCCGGCCGGGACCTTCCTGGGCAAGGTGACCGACTGGCGCGTGGCCTTCTTCGCGATGACGGCGCTCACGGTGCTGCTGCTGGCGTGGATCGCGGCGACGGTGCCGGACTTCCCGGGACAGGCCAGTGGCGAGCGGCCCCGGATGCTGCGGGCCCTGCGCGTGCCGGGGGTGGCCGCAGTCCTGTTCGTCACACTCATCTTCGTCCTGGCCCACACCATCCTGTACGCCTACATCGCCGCCTTCCTCGACGATCTGGGCATGGGCGGCAACACCGACCTGGTGCTCCTGGTCTTCGGCGCCGCCTCGCTGGTGAGCATCTGGATCGTCGGTGCCCAGATCCATCACCGGCTGCGTGCCCTCAGCATCGCCAGCGCGCTGTCGGTCGCCGTGGCCGCCGCGCTGCTGGCCGTCCTGGCCGATCAGTCCGCCCTCGTCTACCTCGCCGCCGTCCTGTGGGGTCTCGGCTGGGGCGGGGTGCCCACCTTGCTCCAGACCGCGGCCGGTGACGCGGGCGGCGACCAAGCCGACGCGGCCCAGGCGATGCTCGTCACGCTGTGGAACGTCGCCATGGCGGGCGGTGGTGTCATCGGCGGCATCCTGCTCGACCTGCTCGGCAGCGAGTCGTTCCCGTGGAGTGTGCTGCTGCTCCTGCTGCCGGTGCTCGGGGTCGTTCTCGCCGCGCGCAGCCACGGCTTCCCCGCCAGGCGACCCTCGGTCGAGTCCCCGTGACCGCACTCCCCAGGACAGACTGATCCCCATGTGTGCCGGAGACCTGCAGGAGCCTTGATCCTCTCTGGCACCTGTTCGGCCGCGACGTTCGGGGAGGCGGCATCGGGATCATCCGAACCTGATCCCGGCCTCCCCCGACGCGTCGCTGGAACGAGAGGGAGTCGAGGTGACGGTGCCGCCGCCTCCATACCAAGCCCATCGTGAGTTGTCCCGGGGACACAGCTCGCCCTCGGGGAGCCGCCGCCCGGCTGGGGCATGCGGATCCACCGTCCGTTGCACCCACTCCGGCCGTTGCATCCACTCCGGCCGTTGCATCCACTCCGGCCGTTCCATCCACTCCGGCCGTTTCATCCACTCCGGCTGGGAGACGATCTCGTCCCTGCGGCTGCCGGCAGTTCTGGCCGTGGATGACGCAGTCGATCACCCCTCGCAAGCGCCTGGGACCCTCTTGAAAGTGCCCGGTCCATCTCAGTCGCCCGCCGTTGCCGTTTGCGGCGGGTGTTCTGGGAGCTGTTGAGGTGTCGGACTGGGCGCTAACTCCGGCTCCTCGTTCAGCGACAGCTCTGTTATGAGGGAGTTCGGGGTCGAGAGGCGGTCCGGCGTTGGTTGAGGGTCTGAGGCCGATGAGTGGTCCAGCGTCGACGGCGAGTCTTCGGGGCGGAGGTCCACGGGGCGGAGGTCCACGGGGCGGAGGTCCACGGGGCGGAGATCTTCAGGGTGGAGTTCTTCGGGTGGGTGGAGCTCTTCGGGGTGAAGGTCTTCGGGTGGGTGAAGCTCTTCGGGGTGAAGGTCTTCGAGGGGTGAGGGGACCGGGATCGCCGCCGTCTCGGTGTCGGTGAGGTGGGTGGGCTGGATGACCGGGAGGCAGATGCGGTCCCGGCCGAGCTCCTTGGCGCGGTAGAGGGCCAGGTCGGCGGCGGCCAGGAGCTCTATGAGGTCGTCACCGTGCAGGGTCATGATGGCCACCCCCACCGAGATCGTCACGGTGATCATGGCGTCGTCGGCGGCGACCGCCATGTGGCTGATGCGGTTGCGGAGGCGTTCGGCCACCTGGCGCGCCTCGTGGACGTCGGCCCCGGGCAGCAGGACCACGAACTCCTCACCGCCGAAGCGGCCCACCACGTCGTACTCGCGCAACTGGCTCCGCAGCGTGGCCGCGACCGCCGCCAGGACCTGGTCGCCGACGAGGTGGCCGTGTCGGTCGTTGACCCGTTTGAAATGGTCGATGTCGACGATGAGCAGGGCCAGTGTCTCGCCGGTGCGCCGGGCGCGGACGATCTCGGTGTCGGCCTCGCGCTGCCACGCCGCCGCGTTGAGCAGGCCGGTCTTGGGGTCGGTGCGGGCGGCCGCCTGGAGCTGGGCGTGCAGGAGGCTGCGTTGCAGCAGTACGACCGGTGGCAGCGCCAGAATGAGCAGGCCGAGATTGAGACCGGCCGAGATGGCCACGCTGACGCCGAGGCACAGCTCCACGACGTCGAGCAGGGCGCTCTCCTTGTCCCACAGGACCTCGCGCCACGGGACCTCGGGGTCGGCCATGTGCGCGGCCAGGGCGATGAGGGCCGTGTTGAGCAGGGCGAACACGATCGCCGCTGCCACCGCCAAGCCGATCGGCTCGATGGCGCCCCGCGTCAGCGCCGCCGGATCGGGCACCAGCCGGTGGAACGCCATCGAGGCGGCGCATCCCGCCAATCCGATGGCGGCAGAGCTGAACACACGGCGATGCAGCACCGTGGCCCGGACCCGCCATTGCAGGAGCATCTGCAACACGATGGGCGCGAGCAGGGCATAGAGGGACGGCAGCAGCAGCGCCACCGGCAACCACCACGCTGACAGCAGGTCCCGGGAGACGCCGGCGGGCATGCCGAGACGTCTCGTCGCCTCGATGCATACCGCGCCGCACGCCATGAGCGCGACGAATGCCATGACGTCCGACCACCGAACCGGAGTGGACGCCGCCAGCAGGACGATCGCGACGAGGTCGAGGGCCACGATCCCGACGAGATAGATCACGAGGGGACGCCGCTGCCCTAGCAGCGGCCAGCGGCCGACCAGGGTGGACACTCCGTCGCGAGGCGTGATCGGGGTGTGACGAGGGGCCGCCATCACGTCTCCTCCCTGACTAACGATATGTAACACAATAGTTGCGGAGTGTGCGTTGTGCGATCGGAACCGATACGTTGGGCGACGGGACCACCTAGGTCATCGTGGTCTCTAAGGGAGATTCCGGCTCACTCCACGAGCGGGAGACAACGGAAAGGAGCAGCCATGGCGCGAGGTGTGACCTGGTCTTGATGCGATGTCTTTCCTGACCTTGATGCGACGCCTTGGCCTGGTCTTTCTGCCTTGGTCCTTATGGGCTTGGTCATTCTGAGCTGGTCTTTCTGGGCTTGATCTTTCTGGGCTTGGTCTTTCTGGGTCGGTCTTTCTCAGCTTGGCTTCTCGTGGCCGACGACTCGCCCTTGTCCCCTCTCAGCTCCATTGCTTCCCCCTGGGCCGACGTTGCTCCCCCTCCAGGCATCGCGTTGTCACCCCGCTGGACCCGCGCGTTCGCCCGCCGGGCCGGTGTTCGCCCTCCGGGCCGGTGTCTCCCCCAGGGCATGCGTCTTCCGCCCGGGTTGAGCTGGGCCCTTCCATGCCTTGCGGCGCTGCCAGGCCTCGCGTCGTTTCCCTTCAGATTGTGTTGGCCTCCTTCAGGCTTCTCACTGCTTCTTCTCGTGTCTGCCTTCGGCTTTCTTGTCTCTGTTCGGGTGCCGGCTTGTCGTGAGGTCGGCGGGGTGTTTTGAGTTGTTCTGGGGGTTAAGGGGCTTTCTCGTATGGACCCTCACCTGGCCGTACCGGCCCGAGGCCCTTGGGGAGAGGGCGTCGGGCCGGTTGTGTGTGGGAGAGCGGCGGTGTCAGGCCGCGATCGGCTCCCTGGTGGGCCACTCGGCGTCTTCCGCCTCGTGCTCGTTGTCGTCCTCACCGAGGATGCGGATCACGGTGCCGTCGGTACGGGCCGGGCGTCCCTTGGAGCGGGAGGGCCTGGAGGACGCCTTGCCGGAGGCCGGAGAGGTCGGGGCGGGCGAGGTTTTGGGCCGCTGAACACTGGAGGCGGCGGTGTCGTCGGCACGGGGTGCGTCCGCCCCGTCGCCGGTGTCGGAGGCCTTTCCCATGGGGTGAGGGTGATGGGACTCTGCCGGGTCGACGGCGTGACGGGGCTCGCCTGCGCGGGTGGCGGGAGCGAGGTCCCTCTGGATGGAGGCGTAGGCGGCTTCGCCTGTGTCGTCCGCCGGGACAGGGGGAAGCGGGGTGAAGGCGGGAGGCTCCGGAAGAGACGGGCGGGCATGATCGGCCCTGCTCGACATGCCCGTGCCCGCGCTCGTCCCCATGCCCATGCCCATGCCCGTGCCCATGCCCGTGCTCGTACCCATGCCCACGCCCATGCCCGCGCCCATGCCCGCGCTCATGCCCGCGCTCATGCCCATGGCCCAGTCCTGGGTCTCCGCGTCCAGGCGGTCGCGCATCTCCTTGCTCACTGTGGCAGCGCCGCCGCCACGCTCCGGCTTGACGAAGGCACCGGTGCCCCAGCGCAGGTCATGACCCACCGCGCTCGCCTCGATCTCGGGCATGAAGCGGCGGTCGCCCTCCGGGCCGAACTCGCGGATGCGGAGCTTGCCGGACACCACCACGGGCTGCCCTATCTTGATCGACTGCGCCACGTTGTCGCCGAGGGACCGCCAGCAGCGCACCGCGAAGCAGACCCTCTCGCCGTCGGTCCACTGGCCGGTCTTCCTGTCGAAGTAGCGGTGCGACGTCAGGACCCGGAGCGAGGTGACCTTCGCCCCGTCCTCGAAGGTGTACTGACGGGGCTCTGCTGCGACGTTTCCGGTGAGCGTGATGTAGATGTCGTTCATCCCATTGCCTCCCATGTCAGCGGGCGGGGTGCCCGCGACCTGGGATCACGGTGCCGGAAGGGGTGGAGGGCCCGAGGCGCCGAATGGCGTTCTGTGGATTTGCGGGGTGGAGGGGCGGGCCGGTTGTGGAAAACGTCGTGGCGCTCGGCTCACCGCTGCCGAAGGGTCAGCGCAAAGGGGCCGTACGTCGGCCCGACGCCGTACGAAACCGCGACACCGTAGGAAACCGCGACACCGTAGGAAACCGGGACACCGTAGGAAACCGGGACACCGTAGGAAACCGCGAAACCGTACGAAACCGGCGGCACCGTACGAGAACGCGACACCGTACCGGACTGCATCGCCCTGCCGGACCGTGGCAGGGCCGTCGGTCGGCGCGAACGGGCGAATGCGAGTGTGCGGGCCAGCTAGCCGGCGAGGGTGCGGATGGCCGTGTAGAAGGTGTGGTGGCGGCCGAGCTCGCGTTCGACCGGCTCCACCACCATGGTCTCCGCCACCGCCGCGACCCGTCGCCGCATCTCCCGTTCCAGCCGTTCGCGCTCCTTCGATGCTCCCAGCTCGACGAAGTTGCGTGCGGCGATGCCCGACAGTGCCCCGAGGCCCAGGACCGAGGCCATCATCAGCCCCACCCATGGCAGCGCTGCCGTGTCACCCAGGAGCTGGACGCCGAGCGGCGACTGGCCGGGCAGGAACAGTCCCGTCACCAGCCAGCCCAGTCCGAGCACGAACGCCGCCACCAGCAGGTACTGCCAGATCTTCAGCAGCCACCACCAGCCCGGCACCTGGTCGAGCCGGGGCGCCACCTCCGAGAGATCCTCCGTGAGGGCCTGCGGAAGCTGCTTGAGGCGCGAGCGGGCGGCGTGATGCAGGGACGACCGCCACACCGGCTGCATGTCGCCCGACAACCCGTCGGCGAGGGCCTGCACCGCGTTCACCACCTCCGCGGTCTGGGCGCTGACCGTGCCGGTGGTGATGCCGCGGATCTCGTCCCCGACGTCCTGCAACCGCAGCGTCTTGACCGGGTCGGGCCGGAGCTTGGAGATCCAGCGCGGGTACGGCCAGCCGACCCAATTCATGGAGCGTTCGGCGTAGACGTTCTCCATGGCCTCGCCCACCGCCGGGACGCCCACGGCGTCGCACAGGGCGTCGGTGAGGCCGAGCCTGCGGGCGTCGTCCACGGCCGACGGGGCGGACAGGGACTCCCCCACCGGCATGGCCGTGCTGATCCGCTGTTCGAGCCGGTGGAGGTCGGCTTCCAGCTTCTGGATGGCGGCCCGGCGCCGGGAGACGGCTCCCGCGACGACGGTCTTGAGACTGTCCACCCCGCGTCCGGTGGTCGCCGAGGTGGGGACGACGGTCGGGTGCTCGACGCCTTCGCGGCGCAGCAGGTCGTTGAGGTCGATGACGAGCTCGGCGAGCTCGGCGGCGCTCAGCTTGTCGGCCTGGTTGAGCGCGAACACGGTCACCGCCTCGTGCCCCGCCAGCTCCGTCACGTAGCGGCGGTGCGTGGAGGCGTCGGCGTACTTCTGCGGGTCCAGCACCCACACCACCAGATCGGCCCGGCCGATGAGCCGGTCCGCCTCGTTGTCGGTGAGGGCCCTGATCGAGTCGTGGTCGGGCAGGTCGAGCAGGATCAGCCCGTGGAGCTGGCTCTCGCCCCGGTCGAGGGCGCTGGCACGGGCGAACCGGTGCCGTTCCTGGATCTGCAGCCAGTCGAGCAGCGGCGCGGCGCCTTCCAGCCCCCACACGCAGGCATGGGTGCGCGCCGTGGTGGGCCGCCGCACGCCCGTGGGCGACAGCTCCAGCCCCGAGATGGCGTTGAACAGCGACGACTTGCCGCTGCCCGTGCCTCCGGCCAGCGCGACGACGGTGTGCTCCGACGACAGCTTGAGCCGCTCGCCGGCCCGCTTGAGCAGCGTGCTCGCCTCGGCCAGCAGCTTGGGCTCCAGCCGTCCCGGCCCGAGCTCCACGAGCTTGGTGAGCGCGGTGAGCCGCGGCGCCAGGCCGGGCCTGGTGGTCATGGTGGTCATCGCGCCACCTCAAGGTTGTACGTGGCCTGGTAGAGCCGTGTCGCGATGGACTCGTCCGGGATCCCGGCCGAGTCGAGCGCCTGCACGTAACGCATGGACTCCTCGTCGAACAGCATGCCGATCCTGGCGCGCAGGTCGCTGAGCGCCTTCGCCCCGATGCCGCGCAGCGACTCGGCGCCCAGCAGGGCGTTGACCAGCCGGTGCGGCACACCCGTGGTCGCGCCGCTGAACATCGCCACCATGAAGATCAACGACAGCGAGTCGGCGTCGAACGACACGACCTTCGACACCGAGCGCTTGGCCACTCCGTCGGTGCGCACGAGCTCGGTGACGTGCTCCTGCCAGGCGGCGATGGCGCGGGCCGCGTGCCGTACGAGATCGTCGGAGGGCCGGTCGAGATCGGCGGCGAGCTTCGCGCCGAGCGGCGAGCGGTGGCGCCAGCGGGCCGCCACCTCGTCGGCGGCGCGGGTGGCGGCCGCGACGATCACCGACTCCAGACCGGCGCGCAGCGCCGCCCTGAACGCCAGCACCCGCTCGGGGGCCTGCCGGGCCGCGCGGCCGCGCCTGCGCAGTTGCAGCGTGCGCATGAGGTCGCCCGAGCCCGCGAAGTCCTGCCACCGCGCGAGCACCTCGCCGTGGATGAGCGAGCCGCCGCGGAAGGCCCGGTCGATGTCGGACAGCGCGTTGCGGTACGCGGCGTCCACGTCGGAGCGCAGCTCGCCCCGGAACGCCACTTGCGTCTCCATGTGCTTGGCCAGCGCGGGTACGCGGGTGCGGAAGCTGTCGAGCACGCCGTCCAGGGTCTCCCGTACGGCCTGCGCCCGGCGCTCCTCGTCGACCGACAGCTCGGCCAGCCACAGACGCAGGTCGGTGACCTCGCTGTCAGGCAGCCGGCCGTCGACCACCTTGGACTCACTGATGACGAACCGGTCGATCTCCCCCAGGCCGTACTCGGTGAGCATGCGGGCGAAGTGCTTCAGCACCACCTCGCGCGCCTTCGGCTGGACCCGCGACAGGACGATGGCCAGGCGGGCGCCGCGCTCCTTGGCCATGCGCAGGAGGTTCCAGGCGGGGGCGTCGGCGTAGCGGGCGGCGGTCGTGACGAAGACCCACAGGTCGGCGGCGTCGAGCATGCGCTGCGCGATCTCGTGGTGCTTCTCGACGACCGAGTCGATGTCGGGGGTGTCGAGCAGCGCCACGCCCTGCGGCAGCTTCTCGGTGGGGACGACGACGAGGCTGTCGGGGCCGGACTCGGCCGTGGGCTTGTCGATGCGCCGCAGGCCGCCGAGCAGCTCTCCCTCGGCGAACCACCTTTGGTCCTCCGGGTGGCAGGCCAGCACGGGTACGCCGGTGGTGGGGCGGCGGACGCCGGTGCGGGAGACGTTCTTCTCGGCCAGGGAGTTGACCAGCGTGGACTTGCCGGCGCCGGTCGAGCCGGCGACCACGATGAGGGCGGGCGCGGTGTTGGTGCGCACCCTGGGCAGCACGTAGTCCTGGAGCTGGGCCAGGAGGTCGGCGCGGGCCTGCCTGGCCTCGTCGGCGCCCGGCAGGTCGAGGCCGAAGCGCAGGTCGGCGACGCTGACGCGGAGGGTGTCGAGGGCGGAGGTGAGCGCGGCGACGGTCTCCGGGGGAAGAGCCTGCGCCCCCGTCCCAGCCTTGGCCTCGGGCTCCGGGTCCGGCTTTGTCTCCGGGTCCGGGTCCGGGTCTGTCGCCGGCTGCCGGGTGCTCCCGGTCTCGGGCTCCGCCTGAGCGGTCCCGGTCTCGGGATCAGGATCGGGATCGGTCCCCGGCTGCGTGTCGGCGTCGGCGTCGGTCTGGGGCTCAGGCTCGGCGTCGGGCTCGGGCGAGGGCTCGGCGACGGCCGTGGGCTCGGGCTCGGGCTCGGTCGAGGGCTCGGCGACGGTCGAGAGCTCGGGCTCGGGCTCGGGCTCGGTCGAGGGCACGGCGTCGGTCGAGAGCTCGGGCTCGGGCTCGGTCGAGGGCACGGTGGCGGCCTCGGGCTCTGCCTGCGCGGCCGAGGCCCGGGAGGCCGGCGGGCGGAAGGCCGCGGGTTGGAAGAGCGAGGGCCGGGAGGCGGGCGGCTCCTCGGGCTCCGGCTCCGTCGCGAACTCAGGCTCCGGCTCCGGTTCGGGCTCGGGCTCCGTTGCGTACTCGGGCTCGGGCTCCGTCGCGAACTCAGGCTCCGGCTCGGGTTCGGGTTCGGGCTCGGGCTCCGTTGCGAGCTGGGACTCCGGTTCCGGTACGGAGTCCGTTCCCGCCTCTGGTGAGGGGTCCTCCTCCGGCTGCGCGGCCGGTGAGGCGGCGCCGGGGTCGGCGGCGTCCTCGTCCGTGATGGCGCGGAAGCGCAACGTCTGCTCCCCCGGCGACTCCTGGCGCCCGTCATCCATGGCCGTGTTCACGGCAAGCGCTCCGCTCGAACCATCTCGACCTCCTGGCCGACGCTCACGACATCGCCGACGACGACGATCGCCGGCGGCCGTATCCCGGCCGCGGACACGCGGTCGGCCACGGTGGACAGTGGAGCGATAACCGCCCGCTGGGTCGGAAGGGTACCGTCCTGCACCACCATTACGGGAGTCTCCGGTGAGCGTCCGTCCCGCAGGAGGGCCTCGGCCACCTTGGCGAGCCGCTCCACGGCCATCAGCAGGACCAATGTGCCCTGCGAGCGGGCCATGGCGGGCCAGTCGACGGTCGAGGCGGGATCGTCGGGCGCCACGTGCACGGACACGACGTGGAACTCCTGGCTGACGCCCCGATGGGTCACGGGGACCCCGGCCGAGGCGGGCACGGCGACGGCGCTGGTGATGCCGGGCACGACGACCACGGGGATCCCGGCGCGGGCGCAGGCGAGCATCTCCTCACCGCCGCGACCGAACACGAACGGGTCGCCGCCCTTGAGCCGCACCACGAACTTGCCCTGCCGGGCGCGGTCCACGAGCAGCTCGTTGATCTTCTCCTGGGGCAGTGACCTGCCGTACGGGACCTTGGCGGCGTCGATCAGCTCGACGTCCGGCGCGAGCTCGTCGAGGAGGGCGCGGGGCGCGAGGCGGTCGGCGACCACGACGTCCGCCTGGGCCAGGAGCTGCCGGCCGCGCACGGTGATGAGGCCGGGGTCGCCGGGCCCACCGCCGACGAGGGCCACGCCGACGGGCTTGGTGCGGCTGCGCCGGGCGTCCACGGTGCCGTCGCGCAGGGCGCCCACCACGGCGTCCCTGATGCCGGCGGCCCTGCGTGGGTCGCCGCCCGCGGTGACGGCCACGGTGATCTCGTCCACGCGCCCGGAGGCGGGGGTCCAGGCGGCGGTGGCGTCCTTGTCGTCGGCGCGTACGCACCAGATGTGCTTGGCCTCGGCCTCGGCGGCGACCGCCGTGTTGACGGACCGCTGGTCGGTGCAGGCCTGGACGAGCCAGGCGCCGTCGCAGTCGCCCACCTCGTACGGCCGGGCGTGCCAGGTGACGCGGCCGGCGGCGATGAGGTCGTCGAGGGCGGGGGTGACACCGGGCGACACCAGGGTGACCACCGCGCCCGCCTCCAGCAGGGCGGGAACCCGGCGCTGGGCGACGCGGCCGCCGCCCACGACGAGGACCCGGCGACCCGAGAGCCGCAGGCCGAGGAGGTAGGGGCCCATGGTGGGATTCTCCCGTTCGCGAGGGTTGGGCTGTGTCAGGAGGTAAACCTACCGGGTCCGGGCGCGCCCGGTGTTTCGCCCGCGTCAACCCGTGTCATCAGCCGTCACACCGGTTTCTCGGTCACCCCCGCCGAGTCGAACGTGGCGACCTCGTGCATGGTGCGGACGGCCGCGCAGACGAGGGGATGGGCGAGCAGGGCGCCGGTGCCCTCGCCCAGCCTGAGCTCCAGGTCGACGAGGGGGCGCAGCCCCAGGGCGGCCAGGGCCGCGGTGTGGCCGGGCTCGGCCGAGAGGTGCCCGGCGACGCAGTGGTCGACGCTGGCGGGGTCCAGGGCCGCGGCGGCCAGGGCGGCGGCTCCGGCGATGACGCCGTCGAGGATCACCGGAACGCGCGCGGCGGCGCCGCCGAGGATGTAACCGGCGATGGCCGCGTGCTCGAACCCGCCGACGGCGGCGAGCACGCGCAGCGCGTCGCTGGCCTCGGTGCCCGCCCGGGTGACGCCGTTGACGCGCAGGGCCTCGCGGACGATGCCGACCTTCCGCTCGTACGTGGCGTCGTCCACGCCGGTGCCGCGCCCGGTCACGTCGGCCGGGTCGGCCCCGGTGAAGGCGGCGACGAGCGCGGCGGAGGCCGTGGTGTTGGCGATGCCCATGTCGCCGGTGATCAGGCAGCGGGCCCCGCCGGCGACCAGGTCGCGGGCGACCGCGATGCCCGCCTCGATGGCCCGCGCCGCCTGGTCGACGGTCATGGCCGGCCCCTTGGACAGGTCGGCGGTGCCGTACCCGATCTTCCGCTTGAGCAGCGACGGCGCGTCGGGCAGGTCGGCCGCGACGCCGACGTCCACCACGGTCACCGAGACGCCCGCCTGGGCCGCGAAGGCGTTGGCCACGCCGCCGCCGGCGAGGAAGTTGGCGACCATCTGGACGGTCACCTCCTGCGGCCAGGGCGTGACGCCGCTGGCGTGGACGCCGTGGTCGGCCGCGAAGATGGCCAGCGCCGCGGGCTCGGGCATGGGCGGCGGGCTGACCCCGGCCGCACCGGCGAGCCGTACGGCGACCTCCTCCAGCACGCCCAGCGAGCCCCGAGGCTTGGTGAGGCGGTCCTGGTGGGCGCGGGCCTCGGCGAGCGCCCGGGGGTCGGCGGGACGGATCGCGGCGAGCGTCTCTGCGAGCACGGCGAACCTCCGAGGGATCAGGAAGGTGGGGTCAGGGGACGAGCTGGAGTGCTTCCTCGTAGCGGTCGATGACGACGTCGGCCAGGGTGTCGCAGTCGCCGATCACCTCGGCGCAGCGGATGTCGAGGTCGGGATGGCCCGCACCGTAGGCGAGCGCCTGCGCCCACACCCGCTCCAGCACCCCGCCGGCGAACAGCAGGTAGGGCACCACGATGACGCGCTTGGCGCCGAGGCGGCGGCAGCGTTCGAGCCCACCGGGCACGCCGGGCGGAGTGACGGAGACGAACGCCGTCTCGACGGTCATGAAGTCGTAGGCGTGGGTCTCCCAGAACAGCCGGGACACGCGGTGGATCTCGGCGTTGGCGGCCGGGTCCGTGGAGCCCTCGCCGACCAGCACGACGGCGGTGTCTCCGGGCTCGACGTGGCCGGGCTGCAACTCGGCGGCCGGAGCGTCGACCGCTCGCAGCTGGCGGAACCTGCCGCCGACGACCTCCAGGGGGCGCAGGCGCGGCATCTCGGTGGCGGCGTCCTTGAGCCGCTCGGCCAGCAGGGCGAGCACGCGGGGGTCGGGGCCGAGGGGGCGGCCGTAGTCGTACATCAGCGTGGGGTGGCGTCGCGTCTCGGCCTCCAGCGCCTGCGGCCACTCCTCACCGACGCGGCTGAGGCTCAGCGGCAGCGCCACCAGGCGGTGGTGGCCGCGGGCGACCAGGGAGGCCACGGACTCGCTCAACCGCGGCGTGGCGCGCTCCAGGTAGCCGCCGGAGACGTCGGCGGCGTGCTGGTCGAGCCGGCAGCGGAGCCGGTGGACGAACCTGCCGAACTCCGCGGAGTCGGCGTCATCGTTCGAGCCCTGCCCGATCAGCAGGAGCGGCGGCTTCATCGAGGGAATCTCCGGAGGTAGACAAAGACACGCGAGGATAACCGATGCGCACCCGTGAGCGACAGGTCACTCGGTGTACGCGGGGACCGCGTGGACGACGAAGACCGGGTCGGAGGCGGCCAGGCCGTGCGCGCCGTCGGGCTGGAGGATGAGCTTGGAGGCGAGGATCTGGGTGCCCTCGGCACGATAGCCGTGCTCGCGGAGCCGGTCGAGCACGGTCGGCACGCGTTCCAGGGTCCTGACGGCGCACACGAGTGTGCGGGGGCGGCGCGCGGCGCAGGCGACGATCACGTCGATGCCGCCTCCGCCCACGAACACGGCGTCCGGGTCGGGCAGGGGCTCCAGCGCCGGAGGCGCCTGGCCGCGGGTGAGCGCGACCTTGACGCCGTGGGCGAGCACGGAGGCGCGCAGCCGGGCGCAGGCCTGCTCGTCACGCTCGACGGCCATGACGGCCGCGCCGAGCCTGGCGCACTCGACGGCGATCTCGCCGGAGCCCGCGCCGACGTCCCACACCAGGTCGCCGAGCCGGGGGCCGAGCTTGGCCAGGACGAACGCCATGACCTCCGGGGGCAGGGGGCCGCCGAGCGGCAGCGCCCACTCGGCCGGTCCGGGCTGCGCGCCCGCCACCCATCCGGGCGGGCCGGGCCGGTGCAGCGGGTCGATGACCAGCACCACGTCCGGGTCCTTCCAGGGGCGGGTGGTGGCCTCGCCCATGCGGCTGTGGGTGACGCGCCGGTCGGGGCCGCCGAGATCCTGGCAGACGATGAGCGAGCGGGGGGTGGTGGGGGCCAGCTCGCGGGCGATCTCGGCGGGGCCGACGCCCGGGGTGACGAGGATCGCCACCTTGGGGTGGGCGCGGCAGGCGTTGACGACCCGGCCGAGGTGGTGCGGGCCGGCCGGGGCGACGACGAGGGCGTCCTCCCAGGGCAGCCCGGCGCAGGCGAAGGCGCGGGTGACGAGTGCGGTGGCGGGCAGCACCTCGGGCCGCAGGCCGTGGGCCCGCAGGGACCGGACGACGCCGAAGAAGCCGGGGTCGCCCTGGGTGAGGACGACGACCGGGCCGCCGCCCTCCTCCGCGTGCCGGTCGAGGGTCTCCAGGAGCGTGCGGCCGTGGGGCTGCAGGAGCGTGCGGTCGTGGGTCTCCGGAAGCGTGCGGTCGTGGGGCTCCGGGAGAATGCGGTCGTGGGGCTGCAGGAGCGTGTCGTCGGGCACGACGGCCGCCGAGAGTTCGAGCCGGCCCAGCAGGGCGCCGGGGCCCACGACCAGCGTCGCCGCGTGGAGCCGGTCGACGGCCTCGGCCGACAGCTCCGATCCGTCCCAGCCGACCACCGTGATCATGGCGCCTCACCGTCCTCACCACCAAGAGTGACGGTTTCGTGGCGGTTTAACCAGATGCCGCGCTAGGGCAGGTCGGACGGGACGAGGCTGTAGACGACGAGGTCCTCGCCGCGCAGCGCGTTGCGGGCGACGCCCTCGCGGACGAAGCCGGCCTTCTCGGCCACGCGCTGGGAGGCGGGGTTGGAGACGGCGGCGCGCAGCACGAGCCGCTGGAACCGCTGGACCTCGAACAGCCACCGGGCGACGCCGAGCACGGCCTCCCCCGCGTACCCGTTGCCGCGCGCCCACGGCGCGGTCATGTAGCCGACCTCGGCGGACTCGTTGCGCCAGTCGACGTCCCGCAGGTCCACGTTGACGGCGAACCGGCCGCCGTCCAGCTCGACGGCGGCCCAGGCGATCCCCTCGCCCCTGACGCGCATCCGCTCGGCGACGGCGACGAAGGCCCTGGCGTCGGCCTCGGTGTAGCCGCGCGGCACGCCGGTCCTGGCCTGGGTGAGGGAGTCGGCGCCGGTGGCGGCCAGGCCGGGCACGTCCGCCTCCGACAGGGGGCGCAGCAGCAGGCGCGGGGTGCGCAGCTCGGCCCGGGGCAGCGTCTCGGCCGGGGTGCGGCCGTCCTCGCGGAGCAGGCCGAAGACGACGAGGTCGTGCGGCCCGTCGTCCTCCAGGCTGGCCTCGCGCAGCACGCCCTCCCAGGTGAAGCCGGACTTCTGGGCGACGCGGAGCGAGGCGAGGTTGTCCAGGTTGGCCGTCAGGTCGACGCGGCGCAGGTCGGTGGTGGCGAACACCCACGCGGTCAGCCCGCGCACGGCCTCGGTGGCGTAGCCGCGGCCCCGGTGGAGCGGGTGGACGCCGTAGCCGACCTCGGTCGTGCCGGCGCCCCAGGACGTCTTGAACAGGCTGATGGCGCCGACGATGCGGCCCTCGGCGTCGGCCATCGCCAGATGCGTGCCCTGGCCGGACTCCCGCAGCTCGTGCACGCCGGTCTGCAGCCAGTGGGAGACGCCGGCGACGTGCGCGGGCGCTCCCGGCGGCAGGAACCGGACGCCGGACTCCACGATCGATCTGATCCGCGCGGCGTCGGCCGGGCCGAAGGGGCGGAGCGTGAGCCGGGGGGTGACGACCTTCACATCGGCATCGAACACGACCGGCAGCGTACACAGGCGCGATGTTCTCTGCGATGTTTGCCCATGAAAGCGGGGGTAGGGGCGCCCAGGAGAGGAGTGAGAACCATGGATCGAGGAAGCGCCAAACACACTCCGCGCGTCGACGAGCAGCAGAAGCACGAGACCGAGGGACTGGTACGCGGCGGCGGCCCGACCCACGCGGAGGAGTGGAAGGAGCCCGAGCCCATGTCAGCCACCGGCGAGGAGAGTCACGGCAAGTACCCGCCCGGACACGAGCCCGGCACCCCCGAGGGCATCACGCAGGAGGGCGTCGAGGCCCGCAGCGACCTGGCCAGGTGGCTCAACGACAGCCATTTCCCGTCCTCCAAGGACGAGCTGGTGCGGCAGGCGCAGGACGGGCACGCGCCGGACAACATCGTCGGCATGGTGCGGAGGCTGCCGGACCGCAGCTTCGAGAACGTCGCTCAGGTGGCCGAGGCCCTGGGACTCGGGATGGAGAGGCGGAGGTGGTGACCCGTGCGGCTCGACTTCATCCGGCCGTTGTACGAGCGCCGCGGGCCGTACGCGTCGGTCTACACGGGGGCGTTCACTGAGAGGGACCGTGAGTCCCGCTGGCACGCCGTCCGGGACCGGCTGGATGCGGCGGACCCCGACACGCTGAAGGTCGTGGAGAGCGAGGCCCTACGGCCGGGGCCGGGCCAGGCGCTGTTCGCCACCCACGGCGACGTCGTCCTCGCCGAGCCGCTGGCCGAGCCGCCGCCGAGCGAGCTGGCGGTCTGGTCGCCGCTGCCGCACGTCACGCCGCTGCTCCTGGCGAGGGGCGAGAACGTGCCGCACCTGCGGGTCATCGTGGACCACGCGGGCGCCGAGGTGACGGTCTTCGGGGGCGGCTCGCCGCGTACGTCCACCGTGGAGGCGGAGGACTGGCCGTTGCAGAAGACCGCACAGGGCGGCTGGTCGCAGCGGCGCTACGAGAACGCGGTGGAGGAGACCTGGGAGAGGAACGCGGCGGCGGTGGCGCGGGAGGTGGACGAGCAGGTGCGGCGGATCGGCGCCGAGCTCGTCCTGGTGGCCGGCGACCCGAAGTCGCGGGCCATGCTCACCGACCACCTCGGCACGAAGGCGTCGGACCGGATCGTGATGGTGGAGCACGGCAGCCGCTCCGGCCACGGGGCGTTCGAGCGGGACGTCGAGGAGGCGCTCGACGCGTGGCTGGAGGGCAGACGGGCCGAGCTGCTCGACCGGCACCGCGAGGCGTCCGGACCGACAGGGCTGGCCCAGGTGTTCCAGGCGCTGCGCGAGGGGCGCGTGCACGCCCTGCTGTCGCCCGGTGAGCTGCCGCGTGAGGTGTGGGTCGGCGAGGGCGGCACGCAGGTCTCCACCGACGAGGGGGAGCTGCGGGGGTGGGGCGTCGAGGAGCCGGTGCGTGAGCGCGCCGACTCGGCGCTGGCCAGGGCGGCGGCCATGACGGACGCGGAGCTGTGGTTCACCGACAAGGTGTCCGACGTCGCGGCCGTCATCAGGTACTGACGTGGTCCGGCACTGACGGGATCAGGTGCTGATCAGGACCTCCAGCGTCCTGGGGCCGTGGACGCCCTCGACGCGGTTGAGCTCGATGTCGCTCGTCGCCGAGGGGCCGCTGATCCAGGTGAGCGGGCGGGCCGGATCGAGCCGGGCGACGGCCTCGGGCACCCCGGCCACGATCTGGTCCGCCCGGACCACGCACAGGTGGTAGTCGGGGACGAGCGTCTGCGCCCTGCTCCCCTGGCCCGGCCCCGTGTCGAGCACGATGGTGCCGGTCTCGGCGACGGCGACGGCGCATCCGGTGATGACGCCGTCCGCCGTGTACGGGTCGGCCGGGGACGCGCCCGCCTCCCGCGCGGGCGTCCACGCCTCCGGGAGCCCGTCGGGGACGACCATGTGCCGCCCCGCGACGATTTCGGCGATGGTGGCCGGGACCTCGGCCTCGGGCACGACGTGGACGATCGCCCGGTAGTCGCCCACCCGCTCGGCGAACAGGGCCACCAGGTCGTCCACCGGCGCCGTCGCGCGGTAGTCCCGGGGGATCTCCACCTCCGGGGCCCCGTCGACGGCCCGCCTGATCCGGGCGAGGATCTCCTCGCGCGCGCTCCTGCTCACCCTTCTCGCTCCCACCAGTCTCTGAAGGATTCCTCCGGGATGTCCGGCAGGTCCCGGGTGTCGGTCCACGCCGACAGCGGACCCGGCAGCCGCCTGGGCACCAGCTTGCGCAGCCGGGTGGCGGCCCGCTGCGCCGTGGCCAGCCGGGCCTGGTCGTTGAGCACCCATCCGGCGACGCGCATGCCGGCCCGCTCGGCCGCGCCATGCGGCGCCTTGGCCCGCAGGTCGACGAGGACCTCGGGGATGTCGATGGCGACCGGGCACACCTCGTAGCAGGCGCCGCACAGGCTGGAGGCGTAGGGCAGCGACGCGTCGAGATCCGAGGTCATGCCGCGCAGCTGCGGGGTGAGGATGGCGCCGATGGGGCCGGGGTAGACCGACCCGTACGCGTGGCCGCCGGCGCGCTCGTAGACCGGGCAGACGTTGAGGCAGGCCGAGCAGCGGATGCAGCGCAGGGCCTGGCGGCCGACCTCGTCGGCGAGGACGTCCGTGCGGCCGTTGTCGAGGAGAACGAGGTGGAAGTCCTGCCCCTCGGCGGAGCCGGTCCACGTGCTCGTGTACGGGTTCATCCGCTCGCCGGTGGAGCTGCGCGGCAGGAGCTGGAGGAAGACCTCCAGGTCGCGCCAGGTGGGCAGCACCTTCTCGATGCCCACCACGCTGATCAGCGTCTCCGGCAGGGTCAGGCACATGCGGCCGTTGCCCTCGGACTCCAGGACGACGAGCGTGCCGGTCTCGGCGATCATGAAGTTGGCGCCCGAGATCGCCACCTTGCTGCGCAGGAAGCGCTCGCGCAGGTGGACGCGGGCGGCCTCGGCCAGGGCCGCGGGCTCGTCGGTCAGGCCGGGCGGCGCGTCGTCCATCTTGTCGAGGAAGATCTCGCGGATCTCCGCCCGGTTACGGTGGATGGCGGGCACGAGGATGTGGCTGGGGAAGTCGTCGCCGAGCTGGACGATCAGCTCGGCGAGGTCGGTCTCGTACGCGGTGACGCCCTCGGCGGCCAGCGCCTCGTTGAGCCCGATCTCCTGGGTGGCCATGGACTTGACCTTGACCACCTCGGTCTCGCCGGTGGCCTTGACCAGGGCGGCGACGATGCGGTTGGCCTCGGCGGCGTCCCTCGCCCAGTGGACGTGGCCGCCGGCGGCGGTGACGGCCTCCTCCAGCTGGACGAGATACCGGTCGAGGTGGCGCAGGGTCTCGTCCTTGATCGCCTTGCCGGCGGCGCGCAGCTCCTGCCAGTCGGGCAGCTCGCCGACGACGCTCGCGCGCTTGCCGCGGATGGTGTGCGTGGCCTTGCGGAGGTTGTACCGGAGCTGCGAATTCTGAACGGCCTGCGCGGCGTTTTTCGGGAAATTTCCGGGCATGCCGAGGAAAGTGGCGCTCATGATGCTTTGCCCTCTTCGGTGGAGGCGAGGATCTCGGCCAGATGCATGACCCGGACGCCGGTCCGCTGGCGGCCGAGCATGCCGCCGATGTGCATGAGGCACGAGTTGTCGGCCGCGCAGAGCACCTCGGCGCCCGTGTCGAGGACGCTGCGCACCTTGTCGGCGCCCATCGCCGCGGAGACGGCCGGGTTCTTGACCGCGAACGTCCCGCCGAACCCGCAGCACTCCTCGGCCCCGGCCAGCGGGACGAGGTCGAGGCCGCGGACGTTGCGGAGCAGCAGGGCCGGGCGGTCGGCGAGGTGCAGGCCGCGCAGCGAGTGGCAGGTCGGGTGGTAGGTCACCCGGTGCGGGAAGTACGCCCCCACGTCCTCGACCTTCAGCACGTCCACCAGGAACTCGGTCAGCTCGTACACCCGGGGCGCCACCTCCGCGACGGCCGCCGCTCCCCTGCTGCCGGGCCGTACGAGCTTGGGGTACTGCTCCCGGACCATCGCGGCGCAGGAGCCCGACGGCGCGACGACCGCGTCGTACCCGGCGAAGACCTCGGTGAAGTGGCGGGCGAGCCGCACGCCCTCCTCGCGGTACCCGGTGTTGACGTGCATCTGGCCGCAGCAGGTCTGCGCGGCGGGGAAGTCGACGTCGCAGCCCAGCCGGCGCAGCAGGGACACGACGGCCTTGCCGGTGCCGGGGAAGAGCGTGTCGTTCACGCACGTG
>NZ_JBEXDT010000031.1:0-76659 GCF_040605905.1 Nonomuraea sp. NPDC005501
CGCCGCCTCCATCGCGGCGCTCTTCCTCACCACCGAGGCCGTCATCGCCGAGAAGCCGGAGAAGAACCCCGCCGCTCCCGCCGGTATGCCCGGCGACGCCGACATGGACTTCTAGCTCATCCTCACGTGCGTCGCGGACGCGGGCGGGCGGACGTCCCGTTCCCGGGGGCGCGCCCGCCGCGGCCTGCCGGCGTACGCCGAGCCCGGACGAAACTGCCAGGACGCCGAGACCGAAAGAGGACGATGACGTGACGCTGCCAACCGCGAAGCTCGGCAGGACCGGACTGCGGGCGAGCCGCCTCGGATACGGAGCGATGGAACTGCGCGGGCCACAGGCGTGGGGCAGGCCGGTGAGCGACGACGAGGCCCGCACGGTGCTGAACACGGTCCTCGATTCGGGGGTGAACCTCATCGACACCTCGCCGGACTACGGCGACGCCGAGGAGCACATCGGCCGCTGGATCTCCCACCGGCGCGACGAGTTCATCCTCTCCAGCAAGTGCGGCTGCCCCCTCGCGGCGGCCGGAGACCCGCGGACGTTCCCGCCGCACGTCTACACGAGGGCGAACGTCCGGGCGTGCGTCGAGCAGAGCCTGCGCCGGATGCGCACCGACCATCTCGACATCCTGATGGTGCACATGAGCCCGAGCGTCGCGGTGATGCGGGCCGAGGAGACGATCGCCAAGATGCGGGCCCTTCAGGACGAGGGCGCGATCCGCTTCACCGGCATGTCAGGCGAGCTGCCCAACCTTCCGGAGCACATCGGGACCGGGGCGTTCGACGTCTTCCTCCTCCCCTACTCGGCGCTCGACCGCTCCCACGAGGAGCTCGTCGGCGCCGCCGCGGCCGCCGGCGCCGGAACGATCGCCCGCGGCTCGGTCGCCCGCCCGCTCACGGCCCCGCCCGAGGCCATGCCGGAGCCGATGCGCCGGCCGCTCGCCGACCGCCACGCACGACTGGCCGCCGCCGGCCTGGACGATCTGGCCGACGGCGCCTCGACGATGGAGCTCCTGCTCCGCTTCATCCTCAGTCACCGGGATCTGGACTCGGTGATCGTCGGCTCGGCCCAGGTCGCGCACGTGCGGGCCAACGTCGCAGCCGCCCGGAAGGGCCCGCTACCGGCGGACGTGTACGACGCGCTGCGGGACCGCCTCGGCCCGGGGTGAGAGTGCGGGCGGTCCCCCGTCGGGCCGGCTCAAGGCCCCGGTGGATGATGTCCGGATGACTCTTCAGGCGAACGGCAGCAGACGCATGCCCGTCGGGCTCATCGCGCTCACCCTCGGCAGTTTCGGGATCGGCCTGACCGAGTTCGTGATCGCGGGCCTGCTTCCGCAGGTGAGCCGGAGCCTGGCCGTGTCCGAAGCCGCGGCGGGGTGGCTGATCTCCGGATACGCGCTGAGCGTCGCGGTCGGCGCGATCGTGGTGACCGCCGCCACCAGCGGACTGTCCCGCAAGGCGGTCCTCGTCGGACTGGTGGCGCTGTTCGTCGTCGGCAACCTTCTCTCCGCCGTCGCATCGGGCTACTCGATGATGCTGCTCGGACGCGTCGTCGCCGCCCTGTGTCACGGCTCGTTCTTCGGCCTCGGCTCGCTCGTCGCGCGGCGGATGGTTCCGGCGGAGCGGGCGTCGAGGGCGGTGGCGGTGATGTTCGCCGGGTTGACACTCGCGAACGTCCTGGGCGTGCCGTTCGGCGCCCTGGTCGGCGAACGCTGGGGCTGGCGGGCCACGTTCTGGGCGATCACCGCGATCGGCGTGATCGCGCTGATCGCCATCGCGGCGCTGGTGCCGCACTGGGCGGGCGCGGTGGACCGCGGGCATCCCTCGACGGCTTCCGGCCTGAGCGACCTGCGTGTCCAGCTACGCGCGTTCCGCTCCGCGCAGGTCTGGCTGACGCTGGCGGCCACCGCGCTCGGTTACGGAGGGATGTTCGGCGCGTTCAGCTACATCGCGTACACCTTCACCCGGATCACCGGCTTCTCCAGCGCCGACGTCGCCTGGCTGCTCGTCGTGTACGGGAGCGGGCTGGTGATCGGGAACATGGCCGGCGGGCGGGCCGCGGACGGCAACCGGGACCGCACACTGATCGTCTCCCTGGCCGGCCTCGCCGTCACGCTCACCGCGTTCGGGCTGCTGGCCGGCAGTCCCGTCGCCGCGGTGGTCCTGGTCTTCCTGCTGGGCCTGTTCGGGTTCGCCGGCGTTCCCGGCATGATCACCCGCGTCACCGACTACGCGAACGGGGCCCCGCTGGCCGCCAGCGCCAACGTGTCGGCCTCCAACGTCGGGAACGCGCTGGGGGCCTGGCTCGGCGGTCTGGCCATCAGCGCCGGCCTCGGCTACACCGCTCCGCTGTACGTCGGCGCCGCCGTCGTCCTGGCCGGACTCGTCGTGATGACGATCAGCGCGCGACGAGCAGCGGCCCAGGCTCCGGCGGATGAGCTGCGACTCCGCTGACGGCGACACCCGGACCCCGACCTGCCGGTCAGGCCAGGCGACGGCGGCGCCGCTCGTGGGCGGCGGCGAGGATCAGGTAGGCGCTGGCCGTCCACGTGTAGGCACGGTCGCGGAGCCCTTCGCCGGTGCGGGCGTCGAAGTTCTCGGCGAACCCGGATTGCTCGCACAGCCTGCGGAAGCGGGCGCTGATCTCGTCGGCCAGCGCGGTGTGGCCGGCACGGCGCAGCCCGTCCTCGATGAGGACAGTCGAGGGCGCCCAGATCGGGCCGCGCCAGTAGCCGTCGTCCTGGTAGTGCTCCGACGAGGGGTGCTCGGTGGCGGGCCCGAACGTGGTCAGGTGCTCCTGGACCCGTGCGGCGAGCGCCGTGTGCACGGCCTCCGGGAGTTCGTCGCCGAGCACGATCGGCATGAGGTCGAGCAGGCTGGAGCTGGTCCAGGTCTTGCCGGAGTGCGCGCCGCGGGCGACGAACCGCTCCCCCGTCCACAGCTCGGCGAGCAGCGCGTCGCGCATCCGGTCGGCGGCGCCGGACCAGTGGGCCGCCGCGGCCCGATCCGGCGCGCGCCGGGCCAGCTCGCGCAGTTGCAGGACGAGGAAGGCGGCCAGGTCGGCGGTCTCGACGACGCGCTCGGGGTCGAAGGTGGTGGCGTTGTCCCAGCCGCTGTCGTTGCCGTGCTGGTAGTGCGGCAGCTCGTGGCCGGGGACGCGGCGGGCCTCCAGCCAGAAGGCGGTCCAGCGTTCCAGGAGCCGGTAGGTCTCCTCCGGCTCGTCCGCCGGCGGGAGGTGGCGCAGGGTCCAGCCGTGAATGGGGGGTTTGACGAAGTTGTAGAGGATCTCGGAGTGGGTGACGGAGTCGGGCAGCGCACCGGCGGCGTCCTGGTGGTCGAAGGGCAGCCGGAACTGGTCCCATGCCATCTCGGGCAGCCCGCCGCCCAGGGCGATGGCGTTGAAGCAGTGGTCCCAGCTCCACACCTTGTCCATCCAGTGCTTGGACATCAGCACGGCCGGTCGGGTGACGAATCCGGCCGGCCGTACGGTGGCCGACCACAGGACGTAGGCGGCCAGCTCGGCGGCGGGCGTGGCGTCGCTGCGCCAGGGGGCGACCGCCTCGGCGAAGACGTCGAACTCGGCGCGCGCCGCCTTGACCACCTGCTCGAAGGTGTCGGTGCCGGCGTAGGGAGCGCGGGCGGTCTCGTACTCCTCGATGGCGATCTCCCAGTCGCCCAGCAGCGTGACGCCGCGTTCGGCGGTGCCGAGCGCCTGCGCGCCGAGCGCCTCGGCCTGTCCGCCGAGCACGGTGATCCGGTAGCGGCGTCCGGTCTGGTAGACGGTGAAGACGAACGATCCGTCGACGGGATCGATGTAGAAGTACGGGCCGCTGAAGGGCGTCAGCACGGGGTCGGCGGCCAGCAGCCGCAGTCCGAGCCCCCGTCCGCGCAGCCGCACCGTGTCGGCGCCGTCGTAGGCGAGGTCGATCCGGCCGTCGTCGCGGCTCCAGGTGAGCTGGTGCGGGGTGGCGGTGACGTCGCTCTCGGCGGTGGGGGCCAGGCGCAGGATCGGGTGCATGCCGGTCTGGTGGGAGACCAGATGCACGTCCTGGGCATAGGTGTGTTCGGCGATCACGGGCGAGAAGCCGAACCAGGAGCCCCGATGACTGAACGGGATGTCCCGCAGGGAGAACACCGGGCCTGAGGCGGCGACGGTCATGAAGAGGGGGTCCCTTCTTTTCACAGGTCAGTCCTTGACGGCGCCCGCGGTGACGCCGGCGGCGACGTAGCGCTGGGCGACGATGAGCAGCAGGGTGGCCGGGACGGAGGCCACGACGGCGGCGGCCATGATGGCGTTCCACTCCTGGTTGTTGTTGCCGATGTAGTGGTAGATGCCGAGCGTGATCGGCTGGTGGTCGCCGCCCTGGTCCAGGGTGGAGGCGAAGACGAAGTCCGACCACGCCCACAGGAACGCGAACAGCGACACGGTGATGAGCGAGTTGCGGGAGACGGGCAGCACGATCGAGACGAACGTGCGCACCACCCCGGCGCCGTCGGTGCGGGCGGCCTGCAGCAGCTCCTCGGGGATGCCGGACATGAACGTGGTCAGGATCAGCACCGCGAACGGCACCGCGAGGGTGGAGTCGGCCACGATCAGCCCGGGGACGGTGTTGAGCACGCCGGTGGTGAGGAAGATGGCGTAGAAGCCCATCGCCATGATGATGCCGGGGATCATCTGCGCGATGAGCAGCACGAAGCTCAGCGCTCCCCCGCCACGCGGTCGCAGCTTGGCCAAGGAGTACGCGGCGGGCGCCGCGAGCAGCAGGGTCAGCGCCACCGTGCCGAGCCCGACGACCAGGCTCACGCCCAGGTACGGGAGCTGCTGGCCGAGGACCGCGCGGTAGCCGTCCAGGGTGCCGTTGACGGGGAAGAGGTTCGGCGGGCTCTTGCGCATGTCGGTGTCGCGGGTGAACGACACGTTGATCATCCAGTAGACCGGGAACAGCATGACGCCCGTCAGCACCAGACCGATGCACGTTCTGAGGTGTCTCATGCCGGGGACTGCCTTCGCTGCGCGCGGATGTAGACCAGCCCGAACACCAGAGCCATCACGATCAGCAGGTTGCCCACCGCCGCGCCGGGGCCGAAGGCGGGCACCAGGTTGCCGAACCCGAGCCGGTAGGACCAGGTGGCGAACGTGGTGGAGGACCCGCTCGGGCCGCCCTTCGTCATGATCCAGATGATGTCGAACACCTTCAGCGTGTAGACCAGCCCGAGCAGCAACGTGATCGCGGAGACGGGCCGCAGCAGCGGGAAGGTCACCCGCCAGAAGCGCTGCCATCCGTTCGCGCCGTCCAGCGCGGCGGCCTCGTAGATGGCCGGCGAGATGCCCTGCAGCCCGGAGTACAGCACCACGAGGTTGAACGGGATGCCGATCCAGACGTTGGCGATGATGACCGACCACAGCGACCAGTCGGGCGAGGTCAGCCAGTTCACCGGCCCTGCCCCGAGCAGGCTCAGCATGGCGTTGACCACGCCGGAGTCGCTGTTGAGCATCCATGACCAGGTCGAGGCCGACACGATGAGCGGCAGCAGCCACGGCACCAGGAACAGCGCCCGCAGCGTGGCCGACAGCCGGAAGTTCCTGACGAAGAACAGCGCCAGGGCCAGCCCGATGGTGAACTGGAAGGCGAGCGACACCACGGTGAAGAGCACGGTGTGCCACAGTGCCGGGCCGAAAGTGGCGTCGGCGAAGACCTTGGCGTAGTTGGCGAACCCGGCGAACGGCGCGTCCCCCTGCACGAAGGAGCGCACGGTGTAGTTGCGCAGGCTCAGCTCGACGTTGCGGTAGAGCGGGTAGGCGTAGAAGACCAGCAGGTAGACGACGACCGGGGCCAGGAACGCCCACGCCGCCCACTGACCCGACCGGCCCCGCCCCGTCGCCGGGACGGCGGCGCGGGCGGGGCGGACCTGCGTCTGTGTGACTCGGTTCATTGCGGGTTACTGGGTCGCGCTCGCCGCGGCCGTCTGTGCCGAGGCCATCGCCTCCTGCGGAGGCTTCGACCCGCTCAGCGCGGCCTGCACCGCGCCCCACATCGGCTCGGAGATCTTCGGGTACTTGGTGCCGAGATCGTCACTGGTGCGACCCTTGGCCGCCTTGACCGCGTCCACCCACACCCGCAGCTCCGGGGTGGCGGAGACCTGCTTGGCCTGCCCCGCCTCGGTGGGCGCGATGTAGGACAGGGTGGTCGTGGTGCTCAGCGAGTTGTCGGTGCTGGTCAGGCAGGCCACCAGCTTCTGCGAGGCGACGTAGCGGGCGGTGTCGGACTGCACCGGGATGCTCACGAACTCCCCGCCGGTCGGCGCCGGCGCGGTGCCGCCGTCCTTGCCCGGGATCGCGATGATGCCGTACGCGAAGCCGGTCTTCCTGGCGTTGGCCAGTTGCCAGGTGCCGTTCTCGGCGAAGGCGAAATCACCGCCGGCGAACTCCTGCCAGCTGGTGGTCTGCGTGTTGTTGATGACGGAGTTGGGGGCGTAGCCCTTCTTCAGCCAGTCGCGCCACAGGGTCACCGCCGCGACGCCCTCGGGCGAGTCGAGCTTGGTGAGGGTCGCCCCGGAGCCCCAGAACCAGGGCAGGAACTGGAAGCTGCCCTCCTCGGTGCCGATCGCCGAGAACGTGATGCCCTTCTTCCCGGCCGCCTTCACCTTCTCCAGCGCGGCGGTCAGCGACGCCCAGTCCTTGACGCCGGCGGGGTCCACCCCGGCCTTCGTCAGGACGTCCTTGTTGTAGTACAGCGCCAGGGTGTTGGCGCCGATCGGCACGCCGTAGGTCTTGCCGCCGCTCTGCCCGGCCGCCAGCAGGTTGAGCGCCAGTGCGGAGACGTCCAGCTTGTTCTCCTCGGTCGTCGTCAGCACCCCGGCCTCGGCCAGCGTGGAGACGACCGGGTTGTCCACGATCAGCACGTCCGGCGAGTTGCCCTGCTGGGCCGCCAGCAGGGCCTTGTTGGTCAGGTCGCTGGTGTCGTAGCCGGTCCGTTCGACCGTCACCCCGGCCTGGGTGCCGCACGCCTGGAGCAGCTTCACCCACTCCGAGCTCTTGTCGTACTGCGGATAGGGGTCCCAGATCGTGTAGGCGCCGGCGCCCGCGGGGGTCCGGCCGGCGCTCGCCGAGCCGCCGCCGTCAGACGATGACGATGACGACGAGCAGGCTGCCAGTCCACCGGCGGCGGCCAGGACCGCCAGACTCATGCCGGCCGCGCGCCGGCCCCTTGACGCTGAACTCATTTGGCGTGACCTCCGCAGCGTTACGCGGCTGTTCTCGGGCCGCGGTCGAACCGATTCGGCGAATCGGTTCGACCGAACATAGGCCCGGCCTGTCGTGTGCGTCAATGGGCTGGGAGACACGATGTGCGGTCCGTGACACATCCCCGTCACGGACCCGGGAGGAAGCGCCGCGGCGTGAAACGATTCGACCTACGATGGTCTCCTGCCGACTGCAAGACTGAGGAGCGCGTGGGTGAACATCGGGGAGATCGCCAAGCGGGCAGGTGTGTCACGCAGCACCGTGTCGTACGCGCTCACCGGCAAGCGCCCCGTGTCCGAGGGGACCAAGCGGCGCATCCAGGCGGTGATCGACGAGCTGGGCTACCGGCCCAACGCCACCGCCAGGGCGCTGAAGGAAGGCCGCACCCGCACGATCGGCCTGGTCATCCCGCCCGCCGGCCGGCGCCTGACCGACATGCAGCTGGGCTTCGTGGCCAGCGTGGTCGACGCCGCCGCCCGCGCCGACCTCGACGTCCTGCTGTCGCCCTCGGGCGGCGAGCACGACCGCTCCTTCGAACGCGTCGTCACCGGCCGGCGCGTGGACGGCGTCATCCTCATGGAGATCCGGCTCGAGGACGACCGCGTCGCCCGCCTGAACGGCGCCGGCATGCCGTTCGTCGGCATCGGCCACACCAGCCACCCGGAGGAGATGTCCTGGGTGGACCTCGACTACGAGACGCTCATCGCCTCCTGCGTGCACCACCTGGCCGACCTCGGCCACCGGCACATCGCCCTGGTCAACCGCAACGCCGAGCTGGTCGCCGCCGGTTACGGGCCCGGCCACCGCGCCCAGGCCGGTTTCGACCGCGCGCTCACCGAGCGCGGGCTGCGCGGCGTGCGGGTCTGCTCCGGGGACGACGCCCAGGCCGGGCAGGCGTGTGTCGAGCGGCTGCTGGCCGAGCACCCGGAGTTGACCGCCATCGCCACCATCAACGAGGCCGCCGTCGCCGGCATGTACCGAGCGCTGGCCGGAGCGGGCCTGGCCGTGCCCGCGCACTTCTCCGTCGCCGGCGTCGCCGCCCGGCACTGGGCCGAGAACCTGCACCCGCCGCTGACCGCCGCCGACGTGCCCGCCGACGACATGGGCGCGCACGCGGTCGAGCTGCTCCTCCAGCGCATCGCCGACCCGCTCGCCCCGCATCGCCGTCTTCTGCTGACCCCGCCGATCTCGCTGCGCGGCACGACCGGACCCGCCCGGCACCGCCCCTGACCCGGGGACACGGCGGACTCGACTCCAGGCCGGACGCACGGCCGTGCGTGACGGCGGCATGGCCCCGGCATGTCGGCGGCGTTTCCGGCTCTTGACCGCTCCGCGGCATGACGCCTATCGTCCAGTCGAATCGATTCGCCGAATCGATTCGACTCCTCCCCCGCACCCCCCGAAGGGGAAAGCGCATGGCACCTCCCTCGTCCCGGCGGATTCTCGGCCGCAAGCCGCACACCGCCCTCGCCACCGCCCTCGCCTCTGCCTCCGCCCTCGCCTCCGCCCTCACGCTGACCGTCCTCACGATGACCGCGATCCCGGCGGCCGCCTTACCGGCCGCCGACGCCGGCCCGGCACTCGTCCTGCACTACGACTTCGAAGGCGACCTGTCGAGCGGCACCGTCGAGGACCGATCCCCCTCAGGGCTGGACGGGACGCTGGCCAACCCCGGCTCGGCCACCACCGCCACCGGCGCCGACGGCACGCAGGCGCTGTCCCTGCCCGGCGGCGCGAACGGCTCGGCCACCGCCCCCTACGTGACGATTCCGGGCGGCCTGTTCCGCGACCGCCACGCCATGACGATCTCCACCTGGCTCAGCTGGGACGGCGGGCCCGACTTCCAGTGGGTCTACAACCTCGGCAAGGACGCCGGGACCGCCACCTTCGTGACCCCGTCCTTCGCCGGCGACGCCACCACCCGCTCCTCCATCAAGCCGGTCAACGGCAACGTCGAAGTCGGCGTGCCCGGCACGCAGAAGCTGCCCACCGGCCGATGGGTCAACCTCGTCACCACCATCGACGGCAGGACCCTCACCTACTACGTCAACGGCGCGGCCATCGGCAGCACCGCCGCCCAGATCGACCTGGCGGCGGTGCTGCACGCCGACGGCAACACCACCTCCGGCTTCCTCGGCAAGGCGTTCTGGGGCGGCCACCCGTTCCTGGCCGGCGACCTGGACGACTTCCGCGTCTACGACGCCGCCATGAGCCCCGAGCAGGTCGCCGAGCTGGCCGGTGACCACCTGGCCACGCTGAAGAAGATGGAGCAGACCTCCTTCGGCGTCACCACCTACACCGGCATCGCGCCCGACCTGCCCAAGACCGCCACCGCCGAGTTCTCCGACGGCATCCGCCGCGGCGTGGCGGTCACCTGGGACCCGATCGACGCGGCACGGTACGCCGAGCCCGGCCAGTTCACCGTCAAGGGCAGCGCGTACGGCACCCCGGTCGAGGCCACCGTCAAGGTGATCGCCAACAACCTCACCGTCGATCTGGGCGCCCCGACCGGGCCCTTCCACGGCGGCGCGTCCGGCACGCTGTACGGCGTCTACGGCGAAGGCGTCCCCACGGGCAACCTGCTGGAGGGCATGGGGCTGCGCACCGTGTCGACCAAGGCCCAGGACGGCCCGCAGCACCCCGGCGCCGACGCGCTGGAGGTGGTCAAGCCGCTGGCCGACGCCACCGACGGCGACGTGTACATCTACATGACCGACATCTACCGCGGCTTCCCCTACCAGTGGCCCGGCGACACCCCCGAGGAGCGGCTGAACGACTACAAGGCCAAGATCGCCAAGCAGGTCGACCAGGTCCGCAAGCTCGACCCGAAATATCAAGACAACGTCGTCTTCGTCCCGTTCAACGAGCCCGAGGGCAACATGTTCGGCAGCGGCTCGTGGAGCTACAACAACGTCAGCTGGCTCGCCGATCCCCAGTACTTCTTCAAGGCCTGGGACGAGGTCAACGCGCTGATCAAGGGCAGGATGCCGAAGGCCAGGATCGCCGGCCCCAACACCAGCTGGCTCTACGACGGCGTCAAGGGCTTCCTGCGGCACACGGCGCAGGCCGGCACCGCTCCCGAGGTCGTCACCTGGCACGAGCTGTCCGAACCGGCCCACATCCGCAGCGCCGTCGCCACGTACCGGCAGTGGGAGCAGGCCGCTTTCGACGGCACCGCCTACGCGGGCAAGCGGTTGCCGATCAACCTCAACGAGTACGCGCACAACTACCACACCTCGGTGCCCGGCCAGATGATCCAGTGGGCCTCGGCCATCGAGGAGTCGAAGGTCGACGCCGACATCGCGTACTGGAACATCGACGGCAACCTGTCCGACTCCGCCGTCCAGGCCAACCGCGGCAACGGCCAGTGGTGGCTGCTGAACGCCTACAGCCGGTTGTCCGGCGACACCGTCAAGGTCACGCTGCCGCGCCCGGACGTCAGCTACACCCTGCAGGGCGTCGCCACCCTGGACAGGGCCAAGGCGCAGGCCCGTGCCCTGTTCGGCGGCACCTCGGGCAACGCCGGCATCCGCTTCGACCACGTTGACACGAAGCTGTTCGGCGGCACCGTGCACGCTCTGGTCCAGGAGATCCCGTGGACCGGCCAGGTGGGCGACTCGGCCCAGCCGGACGTCGTCGCCGAGCTCGACCAGCAGGTGAGCGACGGCTCGGTGGCCTTCGCCTTCGGCGACGTGCTGCCGCAGCTGAAGGAGTCCTCGGCCTACCAGATCATCCTCAGCCCCGGCCGCAACGCCACCTCCCCCGCCAAGGCGACCAAGCTGTGGCAGAGCACCTACGAGGCCGAGGACGCGGCGCACACCGGAAGCGCCTACCGGCGCGAAGGGCCCCAGGGCTCGCCCGACGACGTCGGCCGGTACTACACCTCCGGCCGTCACGACGTCGGCGGCCTGCGCACCGGCTCCGACCTGACGCTCGACGTCAAGGTCTCGGTGCCGCGGGACGGCACCTACGACCTGTCGGTCTTCGCCAACTCCCAGAACACCGCCGACGCCGTCAAGGAACAGGGGCCCACCAACGTCTTCCTCCGCGTGGACGGCAAGGCCGAGCAGGAGCTCCACCTGCCCCTGGGCTACCGCTGGCTGGTCTGGGACCACGCCGACACGAAGGTCGAGCTGACCAAGGGCGAGCACGTCGTCACCCTGGCCACCAGGAGCCTCGACGGCACCCGTTCCACGAAGGGCGACGCACTCGTCGACAAGATCGACCTGTCGCTCGCCGATCCGGCGGCGGACGAGACGATCTACGAGGCCGAGTACGCCACCCTCAAGGGCGCCGGCACCGACTACACCCGCAAGAAGGTCTCCGGGTCCGGCGTGGCGACGGTCTCCAAGGACCAGACGGCCACCTTCTGGGTCTACTCCCCCGATGACGGCGAATCCACCCTGAACGTCGACACCCAGGGCGGCGGCCGAGGCCTGCTGGACGTCAACGGCCGGCGCCTCACCGGCGTCAGCGCCGACACCACGGTGAAGGCGTTCCTGTCCGGAGGCGTCAACAAGATCACTGTCACGGGCCAGGCCGGCAAGCTGGCGCTGGACCGCCTGCGCGTCACCGACACCGACGGGACGCTCAAGCCCGTCCGGTACGAGGCCGAGGCCGCCCGCCTCGCCGGCACCGCCAGGGTCACCGCCCACCCGCTGGCCGGAGGCGGCAAGGCCGTCACCGACATCGGCGGCGCTCCCGGCAACGCCAACACCCTCACCTTCGACGTCACCACCCCGGCCGACGGCACGTACGCGCTGACCGTCCGCTACGCCAACCCCGAGCAGTCCCCCGCCTCCCACTACAATCCCGACCCGCTGGCCCGCCACGCCGAGATCTCCGTCAACGGCGCCCAGCCCCGGCGGACCTGGTTCCCCCATTCCTTCCACGCGGGCAACTTCTGGGAGCTGAGCGTCCCGGTTCAGCTCAGGAAGGGAGCCAACACCGTCACCTTCGCCTCCCAGGAGCTGCCGAGCTTCGACGGCGGCACCTACATCTCCGACACCTTCCCCGACATCCTGCTCCGCTCGAAGTACGCCCCGATCGTCGACAGGATCGCGGTGACGCCGATCGCCAGGTAGCTTCGGCAGGCACTCGGAACCGGCCCTCGTCGCCATCCGTCTCGCCCTGGTCGCCCCCGCCGGCTTGCGCCCGCGGGGGCGGCCGTGGTCGTCTGGCCTCCATGACGTACCGGATCGGAGGGCCTGACGCCGTCCTCACCGAGGAGCGGATCAGGAGCTTCGTCGCCGAGCGGCTGGCGGAGGAGGATCTGGACGGCCGCAGCGTGTGCCTGGTGGTGCCCGACGGCACCCGGAGCTGCCCGCTGCCGTCGCTGCTGTCGGCGGTGCACGAGGCGCTGCACGGCCGGGTCTCCCGGCTGACCGTGCTGGTCGCGCTCGGCACGCACGCGCCGATGGGCGAGGCCGAGCTGGCCGCGCACGTTCCGCCGTTGCCGGGGATGACGGTGCTCAACCACGCGTGGTGGGAGCCGTCCACGTTCGTCTCGCTCGGCACGATCGGCGCCGACCGGGTCGGCGAGCTGTCCGGCGGGCTGCTGCGTCACGAGGTGGACGTACGACTGAACCGGGCGGTCGTGGAGCACGACGTGGCGCTGGTGATCGGGCCGGTCTTCCCGCACGAGGTGGTGGGGTTCTCCGGCGGCGACAAGTACTTCTTCCCCGGCGTGGCGGGGGCCGACATCATCGACCTGTCGCACTGGCTGGGCGCCCTCATCACCAGCGCCGACATCATCGGCACGCGCGGCGTCACCCCGGTGCGCGCGCTCATCCACGAGGCGGCCTCGCTCATCCCCGCCCGCCGGCTGGCGCTGTGCGTCGTCGTGCGGTCCGGCTCCGAGGTGCTGCACGCCATGGCGTACGGGCCGCCGCAGCGGGCGTGGGCGGCGGCGGCCGAGGTGTCCTCCGAGGTCCACGTGCGCTACCTGGACGCGCCCGTGCGCAGGGTCCTGTCGCTGATCCCGGCCAAGTACGACGACATGTGGACCGCCGCCAAGGGCTTCTACAAGCTGGAGCCGGTCGTCGCCGACGGCGGCGAGGTCGTCCTGTACGCGCCCCACGTCACGACGATCTCCGCGATGCACCCCGAGATCGAGCAGATCGGCTACCACTGCCGCGACTACTTCACCCGGCAGTGGGACCGCTTCAAGCACCTGCACTGGGGCGTGCTGGCCCACTCCACGCACCTGCGCGGCGCGGGCACCTACGACGAGGAGCACGGCGAGCGCTGCCGGGTGACCGTCACCCTGGCCACCGGCATCCCCGAGGACGTCGTGCGACGGGCGAACCTCGGCTATCTCGACCCGGCAGAGGTCGACGTCGAGGCGTTCGCCGCCGACCCGCAGACCCTGGTCGTGCCCCAGGCGGGCGAGGTCCTCTACCGGCTGCGCCGATGAGGCACGCGTGGATCGACGCCTCGGCGGGCGTCGCCGGGGACATGCTGCTGGGCGCGCTGCTCGACGCCGGCGCCCGGCTGGAGACGGTACGGGCCGCCGTCGAGGCCGTCGTGCCGGGGCAGGTGCGTCTCGGCCGGGAACAGGTCACCCGTGCGGGGCTGCGCGCGACGCGGGCGCAGGTCACGCCGGCCGGCCACGGGCATCACCGCACCTGGCGGGACATCCGCCTGCTTCTCAGCCGGGCCGAGCCGGCGGAGCCGGTGCGGGAGAACGCGCTGGCGGTCTTCGCCCGGCTCGCCCGGGCCGAGGCGCGCGTCCACGGCATCGAGGCCGACGAGGTGCACTTCCACGAGGCGGGCGCCTGGGACTCCATCGCCGACGTGGTCGGCGTCTGCGCGGCCCTCCACGACCTGGACGTGAGCGAGGTGAGCGCCGGGCCGGTGGCGGTGGGCTCCGGGCGGGTGGTCACGGCGCACGGGGAGCTGCCCGTGCCCGTCCCGGCGGTCGCCGAGCTCGCCGCCGGCTGGCGGATCCACGCCGGTGGCCAGGGCGAGCTGGCCACGCCCACCGGCATGGCGCTGGTCACCACGCTGGCCCGGGAGTGCACGGAGCTGCCGCCCCTGCGGCTGGAGGCCACGGGCGTCGGCGCGGGCGCCCGTGACACGCCCGGCCGGGCCAACGTCGTACGGGTGCTCGTCGGAGCCCCCGGGGCCGATCCCGCCGAGGCCGTGGTCCCGGCAGAGGCCGTGGTCCTGGAGGCCAACGTGGACGACCTGGACCCGCGCGTGTGGCCGGGCGTCCTGTCCGCCCTCATGGAGGCGGGCGCGTCGGACGCCTGGCTGGTGCCCATCCTCATGAAGAAGGGCCGCCCCGCCCACACGCTGAGCGTGCTGTCCCCTCCCGGGCACGCGGACGAGCTCCGCGCGGCCATGTTCCGCCTGACCACGACCCTGGGCGTCCGGGAGCGGACGGTCCGCAAGACCGCGCTCGAACGCGGGTGGGTGCACGTGGACGCGCTCGGCGCCCGGCTGCCGGTCAAGGTGGGCCACCGGGACGGCGTCGTGGTGCAGGCCACGCCGGAGTACGAGCCCGCCGCCCGGCTGGCGGCCGAACGGGGCCTGCCGGTGCGGACGGTGCTCGACGCGGCCGTGGCCGCGGCATGGACGGCGGGACTCGCCCCCGGCCGGTCCGTTCCCCGCGATCTGCGCCCGCATCCGTCCCTGTGACCCGCCGACGCCGGCGGAGGCGGCATGTGGCGGTGCCTTCGGCGACGGTCGGCCACAGCACCCCCGTCAGGGCCGGACGTTGTGGTTGCCGGCGAACAGGTTGGCGGGGTCGTACCGACGCTTGACCGCCGCGAGCCGCTGGTAGGTCCGGGTCGGATAGACCGCGGCGACATCCTCCTCGGTGGCGGAGGCCAGGAAGTTCGCGTAGGCGCCGTCGACGTGAGGCGCGAGTCTCCCCCAGATCGCGTCCAGAGCGGGACGCGCGGCCTCGAGGACCGGCTCCGGACCCGCGCTGGTGGTCACGACCATCAGCTCCGCCCGGCGATGCGCGTAGGCGGTGGCGTCGTCGGGGACTCGCGACACCGCGCCGCCGACGCTGCGAACGGCGATGAACGGCGATCCCTGCGATGCCCCGGTCTCGGCGAGGATCCGCAGGACCTCGGGCACCGACTCCTTGCCGACGAACGCGCTCCGGGTGACGAGCCGGATGCCGGGCGGCGGGGTCGCGCCGTCCACGAGCGTGTCCCCATAGGGCTTCAGCGCGACATCGTCGTCGATCACCGTGCCGAGCCGGCGGATCGGGTCGATGGCCCGGGCCGCGAGCTCCGGGTCGTCGCCGTCGAAGGCGACCTGGATCTCGACCGGCGCTTCGGGGCCGCCGGCGAAGGGGTTGGCGAAGCTCGCGATGGAGGTGAGCTCCTCGGGGGCGGCGCGGAGGTGGTCCGCCCACCCCTGGAGCACGCCGGCCGCCTCCGCCGCCGGGAAGGCGATCCTGCCGTAGAAGACGTCCGTCGTCGGGTGTGCCGCGAACTCGAAGACGGTCACGATCCCGAAATTGCCGCCGCCGCCGCGAATCGCCCAGAACAGCTCCGGGTTCTCCTGCGCGCTCGCCCGCACGACCTCTCCGCCGGCGGTGACCACCTCCGCGGCGACCACGTTGTCCAGGGCCAGACCGTACTTCCTGACCTTCCAGCCCATGCCGCCGGTCAACGTCAGCCCACCGACGCCGACGCTCCTGGTGTCGCCCGAGGAGATCGCCAGGCCGTGCGGGGCGAGGGCGGCCGCGACCTGACCCCAGGTGGCGCCGCCGCCGATCCGCACGAGGTGACGTTCCTTGTCGACGACCTCCACGTCCGCGAGGCCGCCGAGGTCGATCACGACGCCGTCGTCGTTGGTGCCGAAGCCCGCGAAGGCATGGCCGCCGCCTCGCACGGACAGCACGAGTCCCGCGGCGGCGGCGAACCTGACACCCGCCCGCACGTCCCCCACGCTCTTGGGCCGCAGAACGTAGGCCGGGCTGCCCGAGGCCAGTACCGAGCGACGGGCCGACTCGTACTCCGCTCCGCCCGGTTCGATGATGTCGCCGCCGAAGTCACGGCGAAGGGTTTCGAGCGCTGCAGTCATGACGTTCCTCTCGTGATGCGAATCGTTCGTGCGAACTGGCCCGGCCGGGCTGAACGAACACAAGATGCCGACGGCCCGGTCCTTGTGACGGCGCGGCATAGTGATGTACGCCACAGGGACGGGCCACCGTCCCGGTGTCACAGAACGGCCGGGGCCGGCGTCTGATGGGTGTGACGAAGAACGAACAGGAGCCGCCCATGTCCGGCACGCCGGAGAGCACACCGGAGAGCACGCCCGCGGACCGCGGCGACGCCATGAGCGGGCACGACCTCCCGGACCCCGCCACCGAGGCGTTCGTCGCCCACCGCAACCTGCTGTTCACCGTCGCCTACGAGATGCTCGGCTCGGCGGCCGACGCCGAGGACGTGCTGCAGGAGACCTGGCTGCGGTGGGCGGGCGTCGACCTGGCCACCGTGCGGGATCAGCGCGCCTACCTGGTCCGGATCGCCACCCGGCAGGCGCTCGGCCGGCTGCGTGCGCTCGGCCGCCGCAAGGAGTCCTACGTGGGCCCGTGGCTGCCGGAGCCGCTGCTGACCGCGCCCGACGTGGCGGAGGACGTCGAGTTGGCCGACAGCGTCTCGATGGCGATGCTGCTGGTGCTGGAGACGCTTCAGCCGACCGAGCGGGCGGTGTTCGTGCTGCGCGAGGTGTTCGATCTCGACTACGACGAGATCGCCGAGGCCGTCGACAAGAACCCGGCCGCGGTTCGCCAGATCGCCCACCGGGCACGCTCCCACGTCGCCGCCCGCCGCCCGCGCGGCACCGGCTCCCCGGCCGAGCACCGAGCCGCGCTCCAGGCCTTCCAGCGAGCGGTCCAGACCGGCGAGTTGCAGAGCCTGCTCGACATCCTCGCGCCCGAGGTCGTCCTGCTGACGGACGGCGGCGGAATCAAGCAGGCCGCGCTGGCTCCCGTCATCGGGGCCGGCATGGTGGCCCAGGTGCTGAGCAGGATCACCGGCACGGCGTCGCTACGGCCGGCACAGGTCAACGGCTACCCGGCGCTGACCGTCCACCTCGACGGCGAGCTCGACACCGTCGTGGCGGTGCGGATCGACGACGGGCTCATCACCGGGCTCTACGCCGTGCGCAACCCCGAGAAGCTGTCGCACATGGAACGGGAGACCTCGGTGAGCCGCTGAGCCCGTCACTGACGGCCGACGAGACAACTGCCGTGAGCCGGCGAGGTACTACGCCTGGACGAGGCCGAGTTGCCGCAGTTGTGAGTAGACGTCGACGACTCCCCAGAGGTCGGTGATCCGGCCGTCGGCGAAGCGGGCGATGAAGATCTCGTTGTAGGTGACGGATCTGCCGGTCGGGGGCATGCCGCGGTAGGCGCCGGAGTTGGTGCCGGTGACCGTCTGCCGCGCGACGATCTTGTCTCCGTCGGCGAGCAGGTCCTCGACCGCTACGTGAATGTCAGGGAACGCGCGCAGGAGGACCTCCCATATGCGCTTCTGCGCCTGCACCGCCGTCATGTCCGTCAGCTCCGTCGTGTGAAACCGCGCGTCCGGGTGGATGACCTCGTCGATCGCCTTCGAGATGATCTCCAGATCGCCGCTGTTGATGGCCTCGTGGAAGCGGTGGTACGTCTCCTTGTTGCGTGCTTCCTGAGCTGTCGACATGTCGTCTCTCCTTGATCGAGATGATGGGGTCCCTGTGGTGATGCGCTCCCCCGAGCAGTACGACTGGACAGCACCGCGAAATGTGAGGTGACGCGCCCACCTCACAGTCGTACTGATGAGCGCGGATCGACCAGGGAGCCGACGACACCATAACTCCCGACGCATAACGACATAACAATATTGATCTTGGAGAAAATAACGTTGAAGTCATAACGTCGGAGTCGTGCACAAATCGAGAACGGAGCCGGGAGAAGTCCCCATGCTCACCGTGGCCGCGCCCCGGACCACACCCACGGGATGGACGCTGCGGGCCGTCGTCAGCGCGCACGTGCTGGCGATCGCCGGCCAGCCGGTGTTCGCCGGGGTGTATCTGACCGGTGACTACGACGGTTTGCGCCTGCATGCGGCCGGCGCCGACGTCGTCACCTCCATCGGGTACCTGCAGGCGATCGTCGCGATCGCGGTCTGGGTCCGGCTGCGCCAGGTCTGGCCGTTCCTCACCACGACGGCGGTGGTGGCGGCGGAGACGGTGCAGTACTTCGCCGGGCTGAACGGCGCGCTGTGGTTGCACCTCCCGCTGGGGGTGATGACCGTCGTCGCGGTCGTGGTGCAGTTCATCGACGTGTGGCGCCGGCCTCTCCTTCGCGAGGGGGCCCGGAGTGCGTGACAGCCGCGGCATGACCAGGCGGCGGGCGCTGGGCATCGGCGGGGCGCTCGGGTTGACGGCTGCCACCGGCCTGTCGGCCTCGGCCGCGCTGGCCCGGCGGCCGCCGATCACCGGTGCCGAGCTGCGCAGCGCCGTGCCGCTGCCGCCGCCCTTCCAGGTGCCGCTGCCGATTCCCGCCGTGCTGAAGCCGGTCGGCACCGCGGGCGGCGCCGACCGTTACGAGATCACCCAGCGGGAGGCGAGCGCGGAGATCCTGCCCGGCGTGAAGACGCCGCTGTGGACGTATGAGGGCACCTTCCCCGGGCCGACGATCGAGTCGCGCCGCGGGCGGCCGATCACCGTGACGCACCGCAACGAGCTGCCCGTACCGACCGTCGTGCACCTGCACGGCGGACGGACCCCGGCGGCCTCCGACGGCTACCCGACGGACCTGGTCCTGCCCGAAGGCGGGCACGACGCCGCCACGCACATGGAGCACGGCTCCGAGCACGGCATGCGGGACCCGAGAGCCGTGGTGACCAGGCTGACGCGGGACTACACCTTCCCGCTGGACCAGCGGCCGACGCTGCTGTGGTACCACGACCACCGGATGGACTTCACCGCCCCCGCGATCTGGCGCGGCCTGGCCGGCCTGCATCTCGTACGCGACGACGCCGAGGAGGCGCTCGGCCTGCCCGCCGGGCCGCGCGAGCTGCCCCTCATGATCGCCGACCGCGCGTTCGCCGCCGACGGCAGCCTCGCCTACCCCGCCCTCGACCCCACGCTGCGCGGACGGCCCGGCGTCCGCGAGCCGTACCTCGCCGGGGTCCTCGGCGACGTCATCCTGGTCAACGGCGCGCCGTGGCCCGTGCACGAGGTCGACGCGGCCCGCCACCGGCTGCGCATCCTGAACGCCTCCAACGCCCGTCACTACGAGCTCGAAGCCATTACCGACGACGGGCGCCGGCTCGACCTCGTGCAGATCGGCGCCGACCAGGGACTCCTCGCCGCCCCGGTCACCCACCGGCTGCTGCCGATCGCACCCGCGGAACGCTACGACGTGGTCGTCGACTTCTCCGGCGTCCCGATCGGCGGCCTCGTCAGGGTGGTCAACCGGCTCGGCTCCGGCCGTACCCGCGACGTGATGGCCTTCCGGGTCGCGCGCGAGGCCGCCGACGACAGCCGTATCCCCCGCACCCTGTCCACCGACCTGCCGGCCTGGCGGCGCTCGGACGCCGTCAGGGTGCGCGAGTTCTCCTTCCGCGCCGGGCGGATGAACGCGGGCCACGGCTGGCTGATCGGCGGCCTGCCGTTCGACCCCGCCCGCACCGACGTCACCACCCGGCTCGGCGACGTCGAGGTCTGGCGGCTCGTGGCCGACGTCCATCACCCTGTCCACCTGCACCTGGTCGGCTTCCGGGTGCTCTCACGCAGCGGCCGGCCCCCGCTGGCCCACGACGCGGGGCTCAAGGACACCGTCTCGCTACGGCCCGGCGAAGCCGTGGAGATCATCACCCGCTTCGACGGCTACCGCGGCCGCTACCTCTTCCACTGCCACAACGCCGAACACGAGGACATGGGCATGATGGCCAACCTCGAGATCGTCTAGGCGGGCGGTGAAGGCGCAGGACGCCCCGCGGGCCCGGCCGCTCCTGGCGCTCCCGCGGCCGGGCCCGCCGTACGTGTGGATTAGCGGTGCCCGGCCGGACCGGTCGTCAGGTGAGGGGGACGCTCAGCCGTGCGACCCGTACTTGGTGAGCAGCTTCTCCAGGTGCCGCACCACCGGCTGCCAGGTGGCGGGCGGCGTGTAACGGCTGGCCCGGTGGCCCTTGTAGGTGAGCGTGTACTTGAGGAAGTCGGCCCCCTGCGGCCGCGGCTCCGACGTGCCGACCTTCAGTTTCTGCAGATGGGCCCGGAGCAGGCGCAGCTCCTTGCCCGTCAGGCACGAGCTCACGATCGGACCGGTGCGGCGGCTGAACTGACCGCAGCCATTGGTGAACACCCGCACCCGGTTGTCGAGTCCCGCGAAACCGCCCTGCTCCCGGAAGTCGACGAGCGTCTTTCGCTGCGCCTCCACCCCCTCTCGCACGTCCGCTCGCGCCTGTCGTCCGTCCGCGTGCGCCACCGAGACCCCCGAGGCGCCCAGGGCCAGGACGAGCACCGGTGGAAGCATGATCCGCCACATCTTCATGCCTACTCTGACGTACCGGGGCGGCGAATGGCTCACACCAACGGCAGGGAAGGCTCATCAGACCCGAAACCGACGAGCCGTGCCGGAGGTACGGGGGGTCATGCGGCGGGGGCGGCCTTCTGCTCGTCGAGCTCGTCGAGCTCGTCGAGCTCGTCGCGAGGGAAGAAGGGCAGCTCGAGGTAGACGCTGCCGGCGGCGGCGAGGATCTTCGAGGCGTCGTCGACCGGTGGGTGGATGTGCTGATTGATCCGCTTCTTGACGTCCGCGCCGTCGGCGCCCGAGGCCATCACCCTGCGGTCCCAGCCCCGGGTGAAGATCGCACCGGCGCCGCCCAGGTCCAGGCAGGTGACGTACGGCCCGGGGGTGAAGTCGCGCAGCGGCATGCCGAGCAGGTCGGCCGCCGCGTTGTACCCGGCGACCTTGCCGAGCGGGGTGGCGTGCTGGCAGGCCTGCATGACCGTGTGCTCGGCGTCGAACGCCGCCGCGGCCGTGTCCCCGGCGACGAACACCTCGGGCAGGGCGCGCAGCCGCCGGTCCGCCGGCACCCGGCCGAGGTGGTCGAGCTCGTCGGAGATCTGCCGGGTGAGCTCGCTGGCCCTGATCCCCGCGCACCAGACCACCGCGTCCGCCTCGACCCTGGTGCCGTCGGACAGGACGGCGTATCCCTCGCCGACCTCCGTCACCGTCGTGCCGAGACGGCGTTCGACGCCCAGCTCGTCCAGCGCCGCCTCGATCGCCTCGCGCGGGGCCGGGCCGAGCTGGTCCCCGACCACCTCCGACCGGTCCACCAGCAGCACCCGACCCCTGGCGGCCAGCGCGGTGGCGGCCTCCAGGCCGACGAACCCGGCGCCGACGACCACGGCGGAGTAGTCCTCCCGCTCGCGCAGATGGCCGGTCAGCCGCCGGGCCCCTTCCAGGGTGTCGATGTCGAAGAGCCGTTCGGCGCCGGGCAGGCCCTCGGGACGGACGAGTTCGCTGCCCGCCGCGAGCACGAGGCGGTCATAGCCGATCTCCTCGCCGTCGGCCACCACCACGCGGCGGCCGGTGTCGATCGTGCTCACCCGGGCCCGCAGGTGCTCGACGCCGATCGGTCCGAGGACCCTGCCGAGCTCCACCTTGGCCAGGTCCGGCTCCGGCTCGTACAGGCGGGGCCGCAGCACCATGTGCTCGTCCGGCGCGATGAGCGTGATGCGCAGGTCCGCCTCTCCGCGGGCCAGCGCCGCTCCCGCCGCGCTCCACACGCCCGCGAAACCGCCTCCGATGATCACAACGTGTGCCACTGTCTCGTCCTTCTCTCACCCAGGGGATGGTTCGGCAGGGAGACAAGACGGCGGGTTCAGATGTGACCGAGGTGGGCGAGTTTTTCGGGATTGACCAGTCTCCTGAACGCCGTGATCCGCCCGTCGGCGATCTCCACGGTGTCGAGCCAGACCAGCTCGCCGCCGTGGTAGGTCGCCAGGGCCGGGTGCCCGTTGACCTCGATGATCTGGAACGCGTCGGGGCGTCTGAGCTCGATCTGCCTGACCGTCAGCAGGGCGATGCGCTCCGCGCCCCGGACCGGCCTGCGCGCGGCGGTCACCTTGCCGCCGCCGTCGGCGACGTAGACGGCCTCGGGGTGCAGCAGCTCGACGAGCCCGGCCAGGTCCCCCGCGTCGGCGGCCGCCTTGAAGGCCTTGAGCACGCGTTCGGTCTCGGCCCTGGACGCCCGGGGCGGCTCCTCGGCCGCGGCGACCCGCGCCCGCGCGCGGGAGGCCAGCTTGCGGCTCGCGGCGGGCGTGCCGCCGAGCACCTCGGCGATCCGGCCGAACGGGAGGTCGAAGACGTCGTGCAGCACCAGCGCCACGCGTTCGGCGGGGGTGAGCCGCTCCATGACCACCAGCATCGCGGTGCTCACCGACTCGTCCAGGAGCACCTGGGCGGCGGCGTCGGGCCCGGTCAGCAGCGGCTCGGGCAGCCAGGGGCCGACGTAGGACTCGCGCCGGACCCGCGCCGACCTGAGCACGTTGTACGACGTCCGGGCGGCCAGGGTCACCAGCCAGGCCCGCAGATCCCGCACCTCGGACAGGTCGGCGGCGGCGGCGCGCAACCAGACGTCCTGCGTCACGTCCTCGGCCTCGGTCACGGTGCCGAGGATCCGGTAGGCCGCCCCGAAGACCGCGGCGCGATGCGATTCCCAGTCGGCCTCCGCCAACGTGCCGGTCAACTCCACCCCGGGCCTCCCGCCCCCTCGGATCAGTGGTCGACCTCCGATCCTAGGCAGGTCACCATCGGCGCCGGCACCGACACCGAGGCGAACGGGGTGATCACCGGCTCCGGCGACGCGGGCCACCTGGACGTATACGTACAAGAGCTGTTGTGCAATGCCTCTTGTACGTATACGCTCCTCGTTGTGCCCGACGACGATCATGCGATCACCGACTCCCGGGTCCTGGCCGCCATGGCGCACCCCGTGCGCCGTCGCCTCCTCGACCTGCTGAAACTCAACGGCCCGTGCACCGCCAGCACCCTGTCCGAACACACCGGGGAAGCGGTCGGCAACGTCAGCCACCACCTGCGCGCCCTGGCGGCCGCCGAACTGATCGAGGAGGCGCCCGAGCTGGCCCGCGACCGGCGCGAACGCTGGTGGCGCCGGACCACTCCCACGCTCTGCTGGTCCTCCACCGACTTCGCCGACGACGCCGCGGGTGAGGCGGTGGCGCGGGCCGTCGAATCGCTCAACCTGGAGCGGCAGACCGGCCACGTGCGCCGCTGGGCTGACCAGCCCCAGTCCGAGCAGGAACGCTGGCCGCTCGGCCCGTTCTCGGCCGAGGCCTGGATCCGCGTCACCGACGAAGAGCTGGCCGAGTACGCCGCCGAGCTCAAGGCCGTGATGACCAAGTGGGCAGAGCGCGAGCTGCCGGACGACGGCCGGGACCGCGGCACCGTCTTCACCTTCGCCCGCGCGGTTCCGGGCCGGCCGTGACGAGCACCGCGAAGACCCGCTTCGGGCTGCTGCGCCGGCGCGACTTCCGGCTGCTGTGGGTCGGGGAGAGCGTCAGCAGCCTGGGCAGCTCCGTCACCGGCGTCGCGCTGCCCCTGGTCGCGGTGACCGTGCTGGACGCGCCGCCGTTGGCGGTGGGCGTGCTGGCGGCGGCCACCTGGCTGCCCTGGCTGCTCATCGGCCTGCCGGCGGGTGTCTGGGTGGACCGCCTCCCCCGCCGCCGCGTGATGCTGGCCGCCGACTGGGCGTCGATGGCGGCCTTCCTCAGCGTTCCGATCGCAGCCGCCCTCGGCCGGCTGACGATCGGCCAGCTGATCGCGGTCGCGCTGGCCGCGGGGACCGCCAAGGTGTTCTTCGCGACCGCCTACCGCGCGTACCTGCCGTTCCTGGTGGACGGGCCTGATTTGCTGGAGGCCAACGCCAAGCTCCAGGGCAGCGAGCAGGTGGCGAACCTGGCCGGCCCCGGCCTCGCCGGGCTGCTCGCGCAGCTCTTCTCGGCCGTGGGCGGCCTGATCGCCGACGCCGCCACCTTCGCCGTCTCGGCCGTCTGCCTCATCCGCATCGAACGCCGCGAAACCCCCGTCCGCAGGCCCCGCCGGCGCCTGCGCGCCGAGATCCGCGACGGCTTGCTCCTGGTCGCCCGCGATCCGTTGCTCCGCGCCAACACGTTGTACGGCTGCGCGGCCAACCTGGCCCTGACCGGTTACACGTCGTTGACCGTGCTCTTCCTGGTCGACGACGTCGGGATGGGCGCGGGCCAGACCGGTCTGCTGATCGCGGCCACCAGCCTGGGCGGCATCGTCGGCGCCATGGTCGCGCGCCCGATGGCGGCGCGGTTCGGCAGCGCGCGGGCCGTCCTGCTCGGCAAAGCCGGCCTGGCCCCCACCGGGCTGCTGATCCCGCTGGCGGAGCGCGGCGCCGGGCTGGCGCTGTTCGTCCTGGGCGGCGTGATGATCGTCGCGGGGGTCGTGGCGGGCAACGTGGTCTTCTCCGGTTTCATCCAGACGTACGTGCCGGGCGAGCTGATGGGGCGGGTGACGTCCAGCGTGCAGATGGTCAACTTCGGCGCGATGCCGCTGGGCGGCGTCCTGGCCGGGGCACTGGCCGGTGCGCTCGGCGTGCGCGCAGCGCTGTGGGTGATGCTGATCGGGTTCGCGCTGAGCGGCCTGATCCTGCTCGCCGGCCCTCTGCGCCGCCTGCGCGACCTGCCCTCCGGCCGGCTGGACACCGCGGGCCGCGAGGACCTCCTGGGCGTGTGAGACCGGCCCCAGTCAGCCGCGCCATCCAGTCAGAGGGTTTCCGCCACGAGGTCGAGGTAGGCGTGCCCGGCGGAGGTGGGGGCGCAACCCGGCGCGGGCGGCGTGGCAGGGGTGGCGGTCGCCGCGTCGGCGTAGCGGCGGGCCAGGTGGGCGAAGGCGTCCTTGAGCTCGGGCGGGCCGACGACCTCGATGTCGGCGTCGTACCTGCCGATGGCGGCGGCCAGGCCGGGCCACGACCACGAGCCGAGGACGAGCCGGCAGCGGTTCGGGCCGAGCTCCTCGACGACGCCGTCGCGGGTGTGGCGGGACACTTCGGCGGCGGGCAGGTGGAGGATCACCTCGCCGCGGCAGGGCCAGTGGCCGGAGCCGTCGGAGCCCCGGAACCGGCCGGCCACGAAGGCGGCCACCTCGCCCCCGGGCAGCTCGCGCGGGGTGAAGCGGGGCCCGGTGGGGGTGCGCGGGCTGATCCGATCGGCGCGGAAGGTGCGCCAGTCCTCGCGGTCGAGGTCCCAGGCGACGAGGTACCAGCGCCCGCCCCAGGTGACGAGATGATGAGGCTGCACCCGGCGCGGCGGGGCGGGCGCGCCCGTGTCGTCCGCCCCGGGCGGGTACGCGGGGGCGTAGTCGAAGCGCAGCACCTCGCGGGCGTGGACGGCGGCGCTGAGTGCCGTGAGCACGCCGCTGTCGGCCTGCGCGTCCGGCCGGGTCGCGGGCCGCTCGACAGCGGTGACCTGGAGGGTGTCGATCCGGCGGCGCAGCCGTGCGGGCATGACCTGCCGGACGGTGTTCAGCGCCCGCGCTGCGGCTTCCTCGATGCCGGCGCCGGCGGTGGTGGCGATCTGGAGCGCGATGGCCAGGGCTACGGCCTGCTCGTCGTCGAACAGCAACGGGGGCAACTCCGTTCCGGCGTCGAGCCGGTAGCCGCCGTCCGGCCCCTTGAAGGCCACGATGGGATAGCCGAGCTCGCGCAGGCGGTCGACGTCACGGCGTACGGTGCGCGGGCTGATGTCCAGCCGCTCGGCCAGCAGCGCCCCCGGCCAGTCGCGGCGCGCCTGGAGCAGCGAGAGCAACGCCAGGAGGCGCGCTGAAGTCTTCGGCATGACGCCCATGTTGCCCTGAGAAGCGGCCACATCCTGACCTCTTCACCCTGCCCGGCGAGACGCCGGCCGGGATCCTCGGGCGACGTACCCGATGCCGCGACCCTGACGGGCCGGGGTTCCGGTACGTGCCTGATGTTCGGCGTGTGACCTTGTTGTGCCTGTCTCGTGACGGATGACCAGAATGAGCGGATAGTCTCCGTTCCCTTCAGCCTCTCCACGCACACCGTTCACTCGTGCGCTCCAGTGTGTCCGCCCGAGAGCATGCCGCCTTGTCGGCTGCTCATGAACGATGGAAGGGACTGCACCTGATGCAGCCAATGGCAGCACGAATGGCGTCGGGTGGCTTACGAGCTCGTCTGGTCACGGCCGCCGCGGTCGCGACGCTCCTCGTGAGCAGCTTCGTGACCGCGGCGTACGCCGACCCGGGCCCGGCGGAACAGGAACGGGGACGGCCCACCCCGACGCCGACCAGTACCAGAACCCCGCCGACGCTCACCCCCGCCGACGGTTCGTACCTGGAGGGCACGGCCGGTCGCGGCGGTCCCGGCCACGGCCGGTGACAGCGTCACGAAACTCGCCGTGGACGGCACCGCGCTCGACGCGACCCGGACGGTGGGCGTCTCCAAGCTCCGCTTCGACGTCGGCTCGAAGGGCTCCGCGGTCCTGGCCGCCGGGAGCCCGACGCTGCGGATCGGCGAGCGCCGGGCATCGACCCAGGTCGGGGAGTTCGCCCTGCTCGGCGCCGAGCATCTGCTGTTCGGCCTCACCACATCCTCTTCCTGCTGTCCCTGCTCATCGGCGCGCGCCGCCTGCGCGACATCGTCCTCACGGCCTCGGCCTTCACGGCCGCCCACAGCATCACGTTCCTGCTGGCGGCGATGGGCATCGTGGACGTCCCGGCGGCGATCGTCGAGCCGGTCATCGCGGTGTCGATCACCGTCGTGGCGCTCGCCAACCTCCTGGGCCGCCAGGAGGATCGGCTGGGCCGCTGGCGGCTGCCGATCGTCTTCGCCTTCGGCCTGGTCCACGGGCTGGGCTTCGCGGGCGCGCTGGACATCGACCGGAGCGGGTCCTGGGAGCTGCTCCTGTCGCTCCTGAGCTTCAACCTCGGCATCGAGGTGACGCAGCTCGCGATCATCGCCGCGCTGTTCCCGCTGCTGGTGCTGCTGCGCCGGACGTCCGCCGCCCGCTGGGCGGTGGCCGCGCTGTCGGTCCCGATCGTGGCGGTCAGCCTGTACTGGTTCTTCGACCGCATCCCGCTGCCGCTCTGATCCCGCTGCCGCTCTGACGCGCCGCCGCGAACCCCTCGGCGATCTGCCATGATGCATCCGCACCTGGTGATCATCGAGGAGTTTCGCCCATGGACCGGAGACGTTTTCTCACCCTGACCGGCACCGCCGCGGTAGGCGCCGGGCTGGCCGCCGTGGACCCCGGCTCGGCGGCGCAGGCCGCCGGCTACCCGTACGCCGACAGCGGCGTCCCCGCCGAGGCGCACACGAAGACGGGCGAGCTGGCGCCGTACGGCATCACGGCGCTCGCGTTCACGCCGTCCAACGGCTGGGTCGTCGTCACCCAGGACGGCCGCTACTTCGCCCGCGGCATCCCGGACGCCTGCTTCGCCGAGCTCGGCCGGATGATCGGCAACGGCACGAAGATCCACTGCGTGGCGTTCCCGCCCGAGGGCGGCGACAGGTGGGTGATCACCGGCGACAAGGGGATGTCCGCCCGAGGGCTCCCCGACGAGTGCCACCAGCGCCTCACCGCCTGCTACGACGCCGGGCTCCAGGTCGTCGACGTCGCCTTCCCTGCCGCGGGCGGCAACCGCTGGGTGGTGGCCGACACCAAGGGCCACTACGCCCGGGGCATCGACGACGAGTGCTACCAGATGATGCGCAACCTGACGCAGGGCGGCCGCCGTGTGACCCGCGTCGCCTTTCCCAAGGCAGGCGGGTGGGTGGTCGTCGCGCAGGACGAGTTCCACGCGCGCGGCATCGACGACGCCTGCTTCCAGGAGCTGAACGACCTCGCCGGGACCGGCTGGCAGCTGCACAACCTGGCCTTCTCCCCCACCGGCGGCTGGTCGGTGAGCTCGCGCGGCAAGGTGCCGGCGCTGCCCGCGGACCGGGTCCGCCAAATCGAGAACACGGTGGGCGGCGCGACTATCTGGCAGCGGATGAGCGCGTGGAAGACGCCCGGAGTGGCGGTCGCGGTGGTGGTCGGCAACAAGATCGCCTGGTCCACCGGGTACGGCTGGCTGGAGGCGGGCAGCGGCGCCGCCGCCCATCCCGAGACCGCCTTCCAGGCCGCCTCGATCAGCAAGGCCGTGGCCTCCGTCGGCGTCCTGCGGCTCATGCAGACGCGCAAGCAGCCCCTGACCAACGACATCCGCCCCTACCTGGGGTGGACCCTGCCGCGCCGCTCGTGCGTCCCGGCGACCGGGGTGCCGACGATCGACCGCGTACTGACGCATCGGGCCGGTGTCATCGGGCGCGGCTCCACCTCCCCGGCGGGGGCGTGCTCCGGCTTCGACGCCGGCGGTGGCGGGTTCGCCGGGTACGGCCCCGGCGCGACGGTCCCGTCACTGCTCCAGGTCATGAACGGCGAGGGCAACTCGCCGGGGATCGAGCTCACCACCGCCCCCGGGGCCGGGTTCCACTACTCCGGCGCGGGATTCGTGCTGCTCCAGCGGATGGTGGAGCAGCAGAGCGGCCTGCCGCTGGCGCAGTACATGGACAAGGAGGTGTTCGCGCCGCTCGGCATGAAGACCAGCTCGTACGCGCTGTCGCCCGGGTTCGAGCTGGCCGCCGGGCACACCGCCGCCGGCGCGGTGATCCCCGGCAGGCGCAACCGCTACCCGGAGTCGGCCGCCGCCGGCCTCTACACGAACGTGCTCGACCTGTGCCGTCTCGTGTCCTACCTCAACCGGGCGTGGACCGCCTCCGGCGACATCGCGGGCCCGCTCAGCAGGGCCTCCGTGCGCACGCTGCTCAGCGCGGGCCCCGAGCCCACCATGGGCAGGGGGTTCTTCATCGCCGGCGCCGGCACGAAGAGCTTCTCCTACACCCATGACGGCTCCAACTACGGCTTCAAGTCCGTGGTGAAGGGCTATCCGGAGCTCGGCGCCGGCTACGCCGTCCTGGCCAACGGCAACAACATGGCCCTGGTCAACGAGATCGCCTCGGCCATCAGATCGGTCTACGGCTGGGCCTGACCGGCGGCGCGTTCTTGCTTCACGGCTGCTTGGCCGGCATCACGATGATCTCGGGCAGGTTGACGTGGCGTGGCCGGCCGACGGTGAAGGCGATGACCTGCGCCACGTCCTCGGGGGTGAGCGGGTCGATCCGCGTCTTCATGTCCTCGGCCCAGGCGGTCCCCAGCTCGGAGCCGGACAGCAGCTCGGTGACGACCATCCCCGGCTGGACGTCGGTGACCCGCACGTTCCGCGGGGCGAGCTCCAGCCTGAGGTGCCTGGACAGATGCGTGACGGCCGCCTTCGTGGCCCCGTACACGGCGGCGCCGAACTCCACCCGGCTCGCCGCGATGGACGAGACGTTGACGAGGTCGGCGGCGCCTCCGGCGGCTGCGGCTTCGAGCAGGTCCGGCAGCAGGGCCCGGGAGAGGCGGAGCAGTCCGGTGAGGTTCAGCTCGATCTGGCGCTCCCCCTCGTCCACCGGACCGTCCGCCAGCGTGCCGGGCGACAGGATTCCCGCCGCGTTCACCACCAGGTCCACGCCGCCCAGCTCCCGGGCCGCCAGCCGGGCGCCGGACTCGATCGCGCCCGGCTCGGCCCCGGCCAGGTCCAGGGCGATCGGCACGGCCCGGCCGCCCGCGTCCTCGATCTCCTTGCGCAGGGCGTCGAGCCGGTCCCGGCGGCGGGCGACCAGGGCGACCCGCGCGCCCTGCGCCGCCAGCAGCGTGGCGGTGGCGGCTCCGATGCCGGACGAGGCCCCGGTCACGACCGCGCGCCGACCGGCGAGGGGGGACAGAACAGTCATCGCTTGCTCCAAAGTGCTCGACATCTCCTGTGTTCGGCACGATGCTCCGGCCTGCCGTACGGGGACAGCCAGGACCTTGGTGAGGGTGGTACTGGCAGGGTCAGGGGAACGCAGGCGAAATGTCCGATACTGGGGGGCGTGGACATGGACCGAGAATTGGGCGCGTTCCTCCGCTCGCGCCGGGCACGCGTGCGGCCCGAGGACGCCGGACTCCCCACCTACGGGGAGCGCCGGAGGGTCGCGGGCCTCCGCCGCGAGGAGGTTGCCCTGCTCGCCGGGGTGAGCGTGCCGTACTACGTGCGCCTGGAGCAGGGGCGTGCCACCAACGTCTCCGACGAGATCCTCGGCGCGATCGCCCGCGCGTTGCGGCTGGACGAGGCCGAGCAGGCCCACCTGCGCAACGTGGGCCGCCCTGTGCGCCGGTCCCGTACGGTGCGAAGGCCGTCGCAGCGTGTGCGGCCCACGATCCAGCGGCTGCTCGACGCGCACGGGTGTCCCGCGTTCCTCATCGGCCGCCGCAGCGAGCTGCTCGCCTGCAACCGGCTGGCCGCCCTTGTGCTGTTCGGCGGCTCCGATACGGCGCAAGAGGATATCAACTGCGCGCGCCTGGTGTTCCTCGACGACGCCGTGCGGGCCCTCTACCTCAGCTGGGAGGACAAGGCCCGCGAGACCGTGGCCTTCCTGCGGCTCGACGCCGGCCGCCATCCCGACGACCAGGAGCTCGCCACGCTGATCGGGGAGCTGTCGATGCGGAGCCCCGACTTCCGCCGCCTGTGGGCCGAGCACGACGTCAAGGAACGCTCGAACGGCAGGGTCCACCTCGATCACCCGCTCGTCGGCGAGCTGCTCCTCGATTACGAGAGCCTGCGGGTCGGCGACGATCCCGACCAGGTGCTGGTGACCTACCTGGCCGAGCCGGGTTCGCCCAGCGACGCAGCGCTCCGTTTCCTGGCCAGCTGGCACGGCGAGCAGCCGACACCACCGCAGAGCCCGGTGACGAGATCGACCGGGACCTGAGGGGCGGCGGCCTCCGGCGTGCGACGGCCGTCGAACCAGCTCGTCGATCCGGTTGACGGCCGACGGCCTCGCCCTGGTCAAGAAGGCCGCTCTCCTACATGATCGCTGCATGTCCTCCCGTGCGTCCGCCACGCTGGCGGGCTTGGCCCTGGCCGTCCTGGTCGCCGGGTGCGCCGATCCGGCCGCCGACCGGGTGTCGCTCGTCAACGCGCCCCAGCCGCCCGCTTCTTCGCCACAGCCGTCGTCCACGGTGCTCCTGCCGCGGCCCTCGCCCATGATGTCCTCGGGCCCCGTAGAGCACCCGTTCCCGATGGCGACCTCCCTGGCCGACCCCATGGCGACCGGAACACCCCTGCCGACGACGGGCCGGCCGCGCTTCTTCGTCTCCGCGCGAACTCCGCTCGTCCACTTTCCCGAGGGCTCCAAGAGCGGCGTCTTCACGCCGGTGCCGCCCGCCGTGCACAACGCCGAGACCGGGGCGTTCGTCGCGAACATCTCGCTACCGCCCGGAATCGCCGGCTCCTGGCACCTCGTGGCCGCCGCCCGGGACAACCGCACGTTCGCCATCGCCGGCTGGACAGGACCGAAGACGGAAATCCGTTTCTTCCTGGTGCGGCTCGGCGACGACGGCCGCCCCGAGAAGCCGGTGGCTGTCACGCAGACCGACCCCGACGACCTCAGTGCGATCTACGACCTCGCCCTCAGCGCCGACGGCACCCGGCTGGCCTACGCCACGGCGCTCATCGGAGGTGGCGCCAAGATCTCCGTGCTCGACGTCGCCACCGGCCGGCGCCGAGACTGGAAGACGTTGACGCACTCCATGGTGACGGGCCTGTCCTGGGCCCCGGACGGCCGCTCGCTCGCCTACGTGCTGGGTGGCCGGGCCCTCGCCTTGCTCGACCTCGCCCGCCTGGGCACCGGCCCGGACAGCGCCGCGTCCCGGATCGTCAAGAGCTCCATGGACGCCAGGCCGATCGAGTCGGTGGCCCACACCCCCGACGGCGGCGCGCTGATCTACGCCTCGGGGCACACCGTCGAACGCGTCCCCGTGACCGGCGGGCCGGCGCAGGTCCTGGCCCGGCCGGAGCTGCCACGCGACGCCTCGCTGAGCCTGCGCTTCAGCGTCGACGGGACCGGCGAGCACCTCCTGTACGTGCACGGGTGGCGCGCCCACCGGGTCGGCCTCGCCGACGGCGCGGCCGGCTCGGTGCCGATCACCGTCGGCGAGCGTCCGGGTGAGGGCAACTCACCGCGCGCAGCGTGGTGACCACCCGCCGGCGCGCGTCAGCCGGTCGTCCAGGGCCGGAGCTTGTCGGGGTTGCGTACCGCCCAGAGGTTCGTGATCCGGTCCGCCGCGACGTCGAACGCCATCACCAGCACGGTGACGCCGTCCTGCTGGGCCACCAGGCCGGGCCGGCCGTTGACGGTGCGCTCCAGGATCGTCAGATCGGGCGCCCTGGCGGCGATGTCGACCAGGTAGCGCGCGATCTGCTCGCCGCCCTCGACAGGGAGCAGCATGGCGTCGACCAGGCCGCCGCCGTCGGCGATCGCGGTGGCGTCCGGGGCCAGCAGGCCGATGAGGGCGTCGATGTCCTTGGCCTCCCACGCCAGCTTGAAGTCCCGGACGAGGCCGGCCTGACGCGCGGGCGGGATCGCGGGAGTCTGCGACGCGCGGAGGCGACGCCGGGCCGAGAAGGCCAGCTGACGGCAGGCCGCCGGGCTACGGCCGACGATCTCGGCCACCTCGGCGAAGGAGTAGCGGAAGACGTCGTGCAGGACGAACGCGACGCGCTCGGCCGGGGTCATCGCTTCGAGCACCACGAGGAAGGCCATGCTGACCGTCTCGTCCAGGGTGACCCGGTCGGCCGGGTCGGCCATGGTGCCGCCCGGCCGGCCGCTGATCCACTCCGTACGGTCGGGCAGCGGCTCGGGAATCCATTCACCCACGTATTTCTCCCGCCGGGCCCGTGCCGAGCCGAGCAGGTCGAGGCAGATGCGGCCGGCGACCGTCGTCAGCCAGGCGCCGGGTGACTCGATGGCCTCCTGCTGCTGCCGGGACATGGCGTACCAGCGCGCGTAGGTCTCCTGCACGACGTCCTCGGCGTCGGCCAGCGAGCCCAGGAGCCGGTAGGCGACATTGATCAGCTGACGCCGCTCGCTCATGATCGCGCTCAGGCTCGGGTCGAACCGGTCATCTCCTGGCCCGGATGCGGTGGTGCTCATGGTGTCGCCGACTTTCCCTTTGTCGCGGCTGCTCTCACCAGATCGACGGAACAGCCCCCCGGAATGTGAGGCCGGCGGCTCGCCTGACATTCCGAGGGGCTGCCTCGTCGTACTGCCGGTGGAGCACAGACGACAAGGACCCCTTCCCAGCAGGAGTGACCGAGCAATGTCAACCATGACCGAGCTCAGCGAGCTGACCGGCGACTACGTGTTCGACACCGCCCGCACGCGGATCGGGTTCGTCGCCCGGCACGCGATGGCGACCAGGGTGCGCGGGCGGTTCGACGCGTTCGAGGGCAGCGCGTACCTGGACGGCGACGACCCGGCGAAGTCCAGCGCACGCCTCACCATCGAGGCGAAAAGCATCCAGACCCGCAACCGGCAGCGCGACGACCAGCTGCGCGGCACATTCCTGGACATCGACCACCATCCGGCCATCACCTTCACCTCGTCCCAGGTGGAGCAGGTCGACGAGACCCGCTTCGAGGTCACCGGCGACCTGGCCGTTCGCGGCGTGACCAGGGCGGTCACCGTGGACCTCGAGCTGACCGGCGCGGGGAAGGACCCGCGTAGCGGCATCCGCGTCTGCTTCAAGGGCAGTGTCACGATCGACCGCAACGACTGGGGCGTGAACGGGAACGCCGCGACAAGGATCATGGTCAGCCCGAAGGTGACGCTGGAGTTCGACGTCTCCGCGGTCCGCCGGTCCTGACAGGGTCATCGCGACGGCTCATGTGTCGCCGGCGTTCCCGGGCGGGGTCAGGAAGTCCTGGTGTTCGCGGTGCCGGAACCGGTACGTGGCGCCGCTGACGAGCCGGTCCGATGCTCGGTTGCGGTGGAGGGCCTCGCGGGGGTGGGCCGGCTCCGCGACCATGCCCCGGCCGTGCACGCCGCGCGGGCCGGCCGGGGGCGGCAGGTCAGCAGTGGCCGACGTACGGCTTGGTGAACACCTGGTAGACGTGGTTGTCGCCGGGCAGGTCGCTGATCTCGCCCCAGGCCGCGATGCACCGGCCGACGCCGTTGACGCGGGCGGGGCCGGCGTAGTACTCGAAGTTGCCGGAGTTGGAGTCGTCGTCGATGGTGTGGCAGTAGGTCGAGCCCTTGTCGGACAGGCGGCACGAGGAGATCGCGGCGACCATCCACTTGCGCTTGCCCCAGGTGGCTCCGGACGACTGCATCTCGGCGCAGTTGTTGGTGCCGTCCCAGTAGACGTTGAGCCAGCCGATCGTCGTTCCGGAGACGTTCTTCAGGGGTTGCGACTCGATGCGCGTCCCGCCGCAGGCCACGCCCGCCGACGCCGGGGCGCTCCACGCCACGAGCGATCCGGCCAGCACACCGGCGCCCAGGGCGACCGCGGCGACCTTCCGCAGCGCTTTCCGCAAGGCATGCATCGGCAAACTCCTCTTCATGATCAGCTGTTGAGGAGCCCACCCTAGGGCAGCCGCCCGCTCGCCCGCCAGGCCCGGGGACGACCGGCCTGGCCGCCGGAGGCGGTGTCGGTTCGGGCCGGTGTCGGTTCGGGCCGGTGTCGGTTCGGGCCGGTGTCGGTTCGGGTCGGTTCGGTTCGGGTCGGTGTCAGGAGGTCGTCGTGGGGGCGGCGGTCGGTGAGGGCGAGGAGGTGGGCTGTCCGGGCTGGTCGCCCCGGTGCCGGCGGTCTCCCCAGCCGAACCGGCCCTGCCCGTCCCGCAGCGTCCCGTCGGGCGGGGTCCCGTCGCGCAGGGTCCGGTCGCGCGGGCTCCGGTCGCGCGGGCTCCGGTCGCGCAGGGTCCAGTCGCGCAGGGTCCGGTCGCGGATCGCGACGGCAGTGGCCGTGCCGCCGTCCACCTTGGCCATGACCATGACCTTCTGCCCGGTCTTGACCGTGTCGATGCCGCCGCTGCCGCGGTTGATCCGGGTGTCGGCGTTGACCGCGTACTCCTTGGTGTAGCCGTCCTCGCTCTTGACGGTGACCGAGTCCTGGTCGACGGCCGTGACGTCGCCGTACTGGGTGGCGACGGTCACGTACGCGCCCCCACCGTCGGGGACGACGTACTCGCCGTGGATGGGCGGACCGCCGATGCCCGTCCTGTGTCTCCAGCCCGGCGCCCTGTCGGAAGGGGCTCCGGAAGGAGTGGCGGACGGCGTACCGGACGGGCTCGCCGACGGCGACGGTGACGGCGCGGGTGACAGCACCGCCGCGGCGGCCACGCCGGCACCCGTGACCAGGGCGAGCGAGGTGGCGGCGACGAGCAGCAGGGAGCGGGGGAAGCGGCGTCCGGGCGGTGGCTCGTTCGCCAGGGTCTCCGCGGTGCCGAATCCGTCCGGCCCAGGGGTCATCTCGTCCTCCCGACAGGTATGCAATGGGCCAACAGTGCAGCGAACTACCTAAGACCGACGTAAGCGCCAGTTCGCCGGGGGACGCGGGCGGGACGGGCCGGTGAGTAACGCCGGGAGGCGTCTCGGGTGATACTGGCAAGATGCCGGTTACCTACGGGCCCGAGTACTCCCGCCCTGACCTGCCGGTCCCGCTGGTGCCGTTGTCGGGGGTGCCGGTGGTGGTCCGGCGAGCGCTGGCCTGGCCGGCGCCTGAGCGGGCCCCCGCGGCGACGGTCGGCTGGGCGGTGCTCACCGCCGGGCTGGCGCTGGCGGCGACCTTCACCCCGCATCCCGCCTTCTCAGCCGCCACCTGGCTGACGGCGGGATTCGTGGTGGCGCGGGTCGTGGCGCTGCGGCAGCTGTCGCGGGCCCAGTGCCGGTTCGAGCCCGCCTGGCTGGCCGCGCAGACACGGGTCCTGCGCGGGCACGGCTTCGACATCCTGCGCTGCACGGTCGGCGGCCGGGTCTGCGACCTGACCAGGGCCGGCGACGTGGCGGCGCTGACGCGGGCCGCGCCCGGCGCGGAGGTGGTCCTGGAGTTCGGTTACCGGCCCGCGGCGGGAGACCGGGTCACGGTCGAGCGGGTCCGCCGCACGCGCGCGGAGCTGGAGATACGGCACGCGGCCTTTCCGCCGGACAGCGGCCGCGTGCGCTTCCCCGAGGCGAGCTACGTCATCGGCGCGAGCGGCCGGGTCACGGTCTGGGCGCTGGCGGGGCGGGTGCTCCTGACGCCGGCGGTCGCAGCCCCGCTGCGGCCTGATCCTGCAGCAGCTCGTGCCTGAACTGGTAGTAGGGCCCGGTACGGCGGAGCACTCCGCGCTCGTAGGCGTCGTGCAGGAACGTCATCAGCCGCAGGGGCAGCGCCCGCCGCCACGCGAACCACAGCCGGACGTCGATGAACCGCCCCCAGGCGCTCGGCGCCATCATCGTGACGCCGAACCCGACCGTGCCGAGCACCGCGCCGCAGGCGGCGCCGATGAGCGTCTGCTGCCACCGGCCCAGTGTGAGCAGCCACACATGGTCCCTGACCCGTAGCCCGGTCTCCATCCACCAGCCGAGGTAGGCGCCCACGGCGAGCCCGACCAGGCCGCCCGCGGCGAAGGCCAGCAGCACGGCCGCCCGGTCGTTGCGCAGGAAGCCGTCGGGCGTGCCGGCCTTGTCGGCGTTGGCCGGGGCAAGGGCGAGGGAGGCGGCCAGGAAGCCGACCAGGAACACCGCTCCCTCGGTGAACGCGTACGTCACCCCGTCGTACAGCACCAGGACGATCACCATGCCGGGCGTCACGCACACCAGGCCCTGGCCGAGGCGGCGGAGCAGGTAGCGCCGGGTCAGTGTCTTGCGGAGCTTCGGCCCCGCCTCACGCGGGTAGTGCTGCCTGGCCAGCGACACCGTGAGGCCACCGGTCAGCCCGATCGCCAGGCCGAACCACCAGCCGACCGCTCCCAGCCCGAACAGCACGGTCACGGCGGTGCAGAGCGGCACGAAGATGGCCATCCCGAGCACGGTCTGGACGCTGGGGACCACCGCGCGGGGCAGCGCCTGGTGCAGCTCCCACCAGGCCAGGTCGCCGGTCCCCCGGCGGCGCAGGAACTCGGCCAGGAACCGGAGGTGGCGGGCCGCCTGTTCGGGGTCCCACCGCTGATCGGCCTCCGGTTCCGGCCGGTAGACGGCCGGCACGAACCCCGCGACCAGACCCTGCCTGATCCGTACGGCGGTGCCGTCGACGCTCGGGGTGTGGCCGCTCTCGCAGGTGCGGGCCGCCAGGAAGATCATCAACGGGGTGTCGAGGGCCTCGGCCAGCGGACCTCGCGGCTCCGCGCGCAGCCGGGCGACCAGCGCGGCGGCCGCCGGCACGTCGCCCCAGCGCGACTCGAGGTATCCGGCGGCCCCCGCGCCGTCCACCGGCAGCAGCCGCGCCACCGGCGTCCCGGCGAGCCTGCGAGTGACGGGGCCGGCGTACGCCTCGACGCGGCTGGTCAGCACGTACGGCGAGCCGGACCAGTCCTCGTCGATGGCCCTGACCACGTCGGCACGCCGCGCGGGCGGCACCTCGTCGAAGCCGTCGAACACGGCCAGCAGGCTGCCGCTCCTGATCAGTCGTTCCAACGCGAGGGGAGCCGCCCGCAGGAACGGGAACTCGGTGACCAGCCGCAGCGCCACCCACTCGCGCAGGGCCAGCCGTGGCTCCCACGACGACAGCGGCAGCGTGACCGGGATCGGCCGGTGCCGCACCGAGGACATGCGCAGCGCCAGGAGCAGGCCGAGCGTGGTCTTGCCCGAGCCTCGCCCCCCTGTCACCACCACGCGCCCTTTCATGGTGAGGAGGTGGTCGGCCAGCTCCTCGATCGTCCCGGGCAGCTCGCCGCCCGACTCGCACCGGATCGGGATGCCACGGCTGTCGGGGACGTCGCGGTTGCCCGCCTCCCGCCTGGCCGCCTTCATGACCTCGTCGGCCAGCCTGTCGGCCAGGTCGGAGGCGTCGTTCGGGAGCCGGGCACCCCGCAGCGTGCCGATGTAGGCCACGACGAGGGCGGCGGCGGCGATGACCGCCTCCACGTTGGACCACCCGCCCACCGCCAGCCGTACGACGGCCAGGAGGACGAACGCCAGCGGGAGGATGACGAGAACCGCCGTCTGCAGCTTGCGCATCTATGAGGCCCTCTTCGGGGGGATGGCGTGGGTGCCGCCGGCCAGCAGCAGGCCCAGCGGGGTGTCTGTCGTCCCGCCGCGTCCGTGCCTGTGGCGTTTGAGCACGTCAGCCACCAGGACGAGGAGGAGCGTCGCGGCGAAGGGCCGGGCGGCGGCTCGCCCGTAGCAGGCCGCCAGCCGGGGCCGCAGGGCCCGCAGCCGCGCGCCCACCTCGGCCAGGCTCACCTCGCCCCGATTGAGCGGGGTGCCGATGCCGTCGCGGAGGTCGGCGTCCTGGTCGAGGTAGTCGTCCAGGAGCTGCAGCGCCTCGCCCGCCTCCATGACCGCGTCGCGCTGCACCACGCTCATGTCCGGGTGCACCATCCCGAACAGCACGACGCACGCCAGCCCGCCCTTCCCGCGAGTGATCTTGCCGAGCTGTGCCGCCGGGGTGGCGGGATCACGCTGCCGGCGGGAGAGCACCTGGTAGTCGTGCAGTTCGAGCAGCGCGGTGTGCCAGAGCTCGCCGGGAGCACGGCGGCGGATCTCCTCGTAGAGCGCGGCCAGCAGGCGCCGGTGCTGATAGCGGGCCACGGGATGCCCGCCGGCTCCTAACCCATCGGCTCCTAACCCATCGGCTCTGAACCCATCGGCTACGGACCCGTCGGCCTTGGACCCGTCGCCCTTGAACAGGGACGCCACCCACGCGTCGATCTCCGCGTCGCCGCCGTTGTCGATCATGTCGTCGTAGAGCCGCGCGACCGATCCGGCGAGCATGACCAGCTCCCCGTCGCAGGGCCGGCCCGCCATCCTGGCGTAGGCGTGGATGCCGACGTTGAAGGTCAGCGCGGTGCCGCGCAGGGAGGCGATCATCGCCGCCCTCTCGGGCTCGCACAGCACACCGCGGACGATCGGCTCCACGGCCCGCTCGAAGTCGCGCACGGCGGCGGGGGCGCAGGCGACGGCGTCCTTGAGCGCGATGGGAAGGGCGATCGCCGGCCGGGCGCACCGCAGAACGGTCAGTAAGTCGCGAATCACTGCGCTCCCATCGGCAGACGGTGAGCGCATGATGACACGACGTCGACCAGCGGTAAACACAGGCTTTCCGCCCCGTGCGATGACGGTACGACGCGCCTGGTCACCGAGCTGATCAGGCGGCGAACTTGCAAAACGGGGTGGCCCTCCATATCGTACTCGATCAGAACCGGAGGGGCACCCCACTTAGACGGGTGGCCTCCGCATGCCTACCGAGTGGGGACACATCGTGAAGACCATCGTGGTGGTGGGGGCGACCGGCCTGCAGGGCCGCGCCGTGACGGCGCGGCTGCTGGCCGAGGGCCGGCGGGTACGAGCGGTGACGCGCGACGCGAACTCCCCCGCGGCCCGGACGCTGGCGCAGGCGGGCGCGGAGCTCGTCAGCGCCGAGATGGACGACCTCGCCTCGCTCGTCGCCGCAGCGGAAGGCGCCCACGGCGTCTTCAGCGTCCAGCCCACCGTCGGCTCCCCCGGCACCGCGCCGGGCTTCGGCGCCGACGACGAGGTGCGCTGGGGCCGCAAAGTCGCCGACGCGGCCCACGCCGCCGGTGTGCGGCACCTGGTCTACGCGTCGCTCGCCGGCGCCGGCCGTCACGACACCGAGAAGCTGCCGCAGAACGTGGTGAGCAAATGGCGCATCGAACAGCACATCACCCGGCTGGGCCTGCCGGCGACCTTCCTGCGCCCGGTCTCCTTCATGGAGAACTACACCGGCCCCTACCACCTGCACGGCGGCACCGTGACCACCGCCTTCGCGGCGGACGTGCCCCAGCAGATCATGGCCGTGGACGACGTCGGGGTGTTCACCGCGCTGGCGTTCGCCCGGCCGCAGGAGTGGATCGGCCGCGCCGTCGACCTGGCCGGAGACGAACTGACCCCCGTACAGATCGCCGCCGCCATCTCCAAGGCCGTCGGGCTGTCACTGCCCTACGTCCAGATCCCCGTCGAGGCGATCGCCGAGTTCGGCGAGGACTTCGCCTACTCCTACATCTGGCTCAACGAGCGCGGCTACCGCGCCGACGTCGCCTTCACCCGCGCCCTGCACCCCGGCCTGATGGACCTGCCCACCTGGCTGGCCCGCGGCGGAGCGGCCCAGATCAAGAGCTTCCTGGCCGAGCAGGGCGCCACGAAGCAGGACAGCGCGCAGCAGGACAACGCGCGACAGGACATCGCGCGGCAGGACGCCTCACGGCAGGACCGATGAGCAGGCTCGACCTCGGACGGGTCGGCATCTGGGCGGGTGAGGCGGACCGTCGTCACCACCGGCACCGCCGGCATCTACGCGCGTGACGCGGTCAGCGCCGCGGCCGCGCAGCGCACCCTGGCGGAGGCGTTCCCCGGGCGGTTCCTGCTGGGTCCGGGTGTCAGCCATCCGGTTCTGGTCGCCGACGTGCGCGGGCACCGGTTCGGCCCACCGGTGGCGACCATGCGCGCCTACCTGGACGCGATCGACGCCGCCCCGTTCGGCCCGCCGGCCACCGCCCCGCCGCGGGTCGTGGCCGCGCTGGGCCCGAAGATGATCCAGCTCGCCGGCGAACGCTCGTGGGGCGCCCACCCGCTGGGCATGCCGGTCGAGCACACCCGACCGGCCCGGAAGCTGCTCGGGCCACAGGCGCTGCCGGCCGTCACCCAGCTCGTCGTCCTGGAGCCGTCCCGCTCGGGGGCGGCCGAGCTGGCCCGCGCCCACGCGGCCGCCGCCCTGCCCAACCGGCTCACGCTGCTGCGCGACCTGGGATTCGACGACGCCGAGTCGCTCGACGACCAGCTGGTCGAGGCACTGGTGGCCACCGGTGACCCCGACGACGTCGCCCGTCGCGTCGGGGAGCATCTCGACGCCGGCGCGGATCACGTCAGCCTGCACGTGATCACCGCCACACCCGACGAGCCGCCGTCGCGTCAATGGGAGGAACTCGCCGCCCGGCTGCTGTGAGCGGACGGCTGCTGTGAGCGGGCGGCTGCTGTGAGCGGGCGGCTCTCCTACCGTGGCCGGCCATCCGGGGCCGGCCGACTGCGGGGCCGGAGACTAGCTCCAGCGAGCCTTGGCGAGGATGTCCTCCAGCCCTTCGGTGCCGAACTCGTCCACCACGATCACCTTCGAGGCGGGCACATACCAGACGGCCTGGTCGTAGGAGTGACCCGGCGCCGGCTTGCCGGACTTCGCGTTGCAGGAGATCTCCCAGGTGGTGTAGTGGGCCTTCTTGGTCCCGATCTTGCGATACCCGGAGTACAGGTTCTTCGCGGTGCCCGTGTCGTACTTCTTGTCCGTCACGCACTCGGTGACCCCACTGCTGACCTGGTAGGGCCGCTTCACGCTGTACTTGCCGCCTTCGTCGCCGTACTTGATCGCGTTGGGTCCGCCGATCCTGAAGCCCTCGCATTCGACGGCGGCCTTGGAGCAGGTGCCGGTGAGGACGTGCAACGCGGTTCCCTCCTTCTTGACCTTCCAGATGGCGGGCACCTGGAGGGTCATCCCGCGGTACGACACGGTCTTCGCGGACGTCTGAATCGGGGCCTGAGCCGGCGATCCGGCAAGCAGAACGGCGGCGCTCAGCGCCAAGCTCGTGATCATGTCGGCGATCCTAGGTGACCTCCGACGGCTATCAGGGCCGCAAGCGGCCCACAAAAAAGGACCAGTGAAACGGGCGTCCGGCGCGAACTTTTCGACGCGCGCGGACGACCTTGCGGTCCGCGCGCGGCTGCCCGGGGAGGCACGCGGGAGCCGGCCGGCTCCGCGCCGGACCGGCTCGTGCGGCACATCCGGGCCGTGACCTGTTCATGGACATCCCTTGACATGCGCGGACGCGACAAGTTAGCGTCCTCGAAACCTGGAATTAACGTTCACGTGAACGTTAATCCACCCAGGGAATTCATCGATGGGAAGGACGCCTCCAGCGTGGAGACCACCCATGTTCCGGCTGATGATCTACGGCGCGCACTGATCGCGGCGGATCCGAAGCTGTCCAAGTTCAATCCCCTGCCGCGCATCCTCGCTTTCGACGAGTTCAACACCGGGACACACGGCTGGTGCGAACTCATCGGCAATCACGACGGATACGGCGATCTCGACACCGTCGACGTCCACATGCGCGACTTCCGGCCGCCGCAGCTCAGCTCGTGCGATTTCTTCGACATCGGCACCCACGCCGCGATGAGCGGCAACTACGCGCTCAAGGTCGCCACCCGGCCGGTGACGGGCCACACCGCCGTCGCCATCCGCCGCCTGACCATGGCGCAGCGAGGGGTGGTGCAGTTCGAGACGTACTTCACCTACAAGAGCGAGGCGGCCACCGCCGACTCCTCGCTCGGCAACAGCTTCGGCGACATCGAGTGGGACGGCAACCTGCACCCGTCGGAGGCCCAGTTCGGCGCGTTCACCGTGGCCACGGACCTGTGCGACGGCGAGGGCATCCGCTACCACTGCGTCGCCCGCTACCAGAACACCGACCTGGACAACCGGCTGACTCGGCGCTGGGTCTACCCGGTGGTGCCCGAGCCCACCCCCAGGGAGAACCTGCACAACCAGGAGAACCTGTCGCCCACCGAGGACTTCACCGCGCCCCGCCCGGAGGACTGGCACGCGCTGGAGGAGGAGCCGCAGTTCCTCTGCTACAACGAGGTCCCGACCAAGGTCAATTGGCATTACCTGCGCTGGCAGTTCGACACCAGGACCCGGACGAATATCGAGCTTCAGGTCAACGACCGGATCATGGACATGCGCCAGGTGCCGGTCCCCCAGTATCCCGACAAGTACGACGGCCTGGAGAACCTGCTCAATTTCTACGTGAGCGTGCGCACCCATTCCCCGGTACGCAACTTCCTCTTCCTTGATTCCGCACTTATTTCCGTGGATTGGTGAACATCGGCATGAGGCATGCTCTTACCGCGGTTCTGGAGCGCAACACCACTTTCACCGCCGACTTCACGACCGAGCCGTACGAGGCCGGGTGGGCGGCGGAGGCGCGCTGGTTCGTGCGGACCCTGGCTCTGGAGGGCGAGGCGCCCGCTCTGGAGCTGACCACCCAGATCTCTCCCGACGGCCTGCACTGGTGCGACGACGACGCCGGACAGGTCACCACCGAGCCGGGGCTGGTGTCCTGGCGGGTGCGGGAGTTCGGCCACTGGCTGCGCGTGCGCGGCACCCTGACCGGGTCCGGCGCCAAGGCCAAGGTCCTGATCTACCTGGCGCTCAAGAGCTGAGAGAGGAACGGACATGACAGCAACGGAGGGAGTGGGCAGGCGGCGGTTCCTGACCCTCCTGGGAGCTGGGGTCGCCGGCGCCTCCCTCCCCGCCCTGGTCTCCGGGTGCGCCCCCGGCGCCCCGGGGACGGCGGCGGCACCGGGACGGAACCGGCCGCTCAGCGCCGCGTTCTACCAGGCCATCAACGACCTGGACCCGCACGGGGCGAGCGCGGTCGACGAGGCGTCGCTGCTGGCCAACCGGCAGATCTACGACACCCTCGTCACGCGGAGGGGCGAGGAGCTCGCGCCGAGCCTGGCCACGTCCTGGCGGCAGCCCGACGACACCTCGTGGGAGTTCACCCTGCGCGAGGACGTCGTCTTCCACGACGGCGCCAAGCTGACCTCGGCCGACGTCAAGGCGTCGCTGGAGCGGCTGGCCGCCTCCGACGGCCCGCAGAAGCCCCTGTGGAGCGCCGTCGACAGCGTCGAGGCCCCCGACCCGCGCACCATCAGGATCACCACCAAGGAGCCCCTCGGCACCCTGCTGGTGAACCTGACGCTCGCCTTCGTCATCCCCGCCACGCAGATCGGCAAGGCCGACCTGTCCCGCAAGCCCATCGGCAGCGGGCCGTTCGCCGTCGAGTCGTTCACCCCGTCCTCGCAGCTCCTGCTCAAGCCCGCCGCGAAGCACTGGGGCGGCGCCGCCAAGCTGTCCGGCCTGCGCCTGCCGTACATTCCGGAGGCCTCCACGCGCATGACCTCGCTGCAGAACGGCGAGGTGGACGTCACCTGGATCATCCCGCCCGACGAGCTCAAGCGGCTGGGCGGCGTCAAGGGCGTGCGGATCGAGAGCAAGCCGGGCCTGAACTACTTCCTCGCCTGGTTCAACTGCGGACGCAAACCCTTCTCCGACCCGCGCGTGCGCCGCGCGCTCCACCACGCGCTGGACATCAAGGGCATCGTCTCCAGCCTGTACGGCGACGCCGCCACGGTCATGGACGCCCCGATCCCGCCCGCGGTCTTCGGCCACGCGCCGCAGCAGCCGTACCCGTACGACCCGGACCTGGCCAAGCGCGAGCTGGCCGAGGCCGGCCACGGCTCCGGCATCCGCACCTCGATGATGTGGTTCAAGGACACCGGCCCGCTGGCGACCGAGCTGGCGCAGTCGATCATCTCGGCCTGGGCCAAGGTCGGCGTCGTCGTGGAGCCGCAGCAGATCGAGAAGGCCGCCTGGATCAAGCGGCTGACGGCCCTCGACTGGGACATCGAGCTCCAGGTCAACACCGTGACCACCGGCGACGCCGACTACACCCTCGGCAGGCTCTACACCAGCACGGCCAACCGGATGGGCTACCGGAACAAGGAGCTCGACGGCATCCTCGCCAAGGCCCGCTCGACCTCCGACCAGGACGAGCGCAAGTCGCTGTACGGCCAGGCGTGCGAGATCATCTGGCGTGACGCGGTCGGCGTCTTCCCCGCGGCGCTGTCGAGCACGTACGGGTTGCGCTCCACCGTGACGGGATTCGTCCCCGCGGCCAACAGCCAGCCCGAGTTCCGCACGGTGTCGACCGCCGGGTGATCCATGCGGAACTCGATCGAGTCTGGGGGCAGCATGCGTAACGCACGCCGTACCACCCTGAAAGATGTGGCCGAAAGCCTCGGCGTCTCGGTGAACACCGTGTCGCGGGCGCTGGCCGACAAGGACAGCGTCGGAGTGGAGACCAGGAACCGCGTCAAGGCCGAGGCCGAGCGGCTCGGCTACGTGCCGAACGTGACGGCGCGGTCGCTGGTCCTGGGCTCCGCGAGCACGCTCGGCATGGTGATCACCAACCCGTCCAACCCGTTCTACGCCCAGCTCATCAGCGGGATGGAGCAGCACTGCCGCAGGCACGGCTACTCCCTGCTGCTGATGGCGACGGAGGAGAGCGTGGCCAACGAGCGGCGCGCGGCCGACGAGCTGCTGCGCCGCGGCGTCGACGGCGTCCTGGTGGTGGCGGTGCAGGAAGGGGCCGACCACTGGCGGCGCTTCCGCTCGGCCGGCGTCCCGCTCGTGCTGATCAACCGTGACGTGCCCGAGCTGAACACCGACCTGGTGGGCGTCGACCATGTCCGGGGCGGCTACGAGGCGGCCCGGCACGCCATCGCCATGGGCGCCAGGCAGATCTACTTCCTGGAGGAGGACCTGGGGGTGTCCTCGGTCGCCGACCGCGTCGAGGGCTACCGCCGGGCCATGGCCGACAGCGGGCTGCCCGTGGAGCCGGACACCATGATCAAGGTGCCGACCCGGCGGCTGGAGCAGAGCGCCATGCCATGGGACCCGAGCGAGGCGTACCGGCTGGCCAGGGAGGTCGTGCGGACCGCCCAGCGGCCCATGGCCTTCGTGGTCGGCAACGACTACTTCGCGCTCGGCGTCTACCGGGTGGCGGACGAGGCGGGGCTGAGGATCCCCGACGACATACTGGTCGTCGGCTACGGCGGCCACCCCTTCGCCCCGTTCGTCATCCCCTCGCTCACCACCGTGGAGCTGCCCGCGGCCGACATCGCCGTGTCGGCCGTGGACCACATGCTGCGGCGGCTCAAGCGGCCGGACGCCGACGGCCGGCCCGACCAGATCCTGTTCCCGCCGCGGCTGGTCGTGCGGGCGTCGAGCGGCGGGAGCGGCACATGACCGCCTTCGTCGCACGCCGCCTCGCCCAGGCGCTGCTGCAGATCTGGGGCGCCATCACGATCGTGTTCATCGCGCTGCGCGTGCTGCCGGGCGACCCGGCCGAGCTCATCCTCGGCAGCCAGGCCACCCCCGAGGCGCTGGAATCGCTGCGCACGCAGCTCGGCCTGCGCGACCCGCTGCTCGTGCAGTACCTGCACCACCTGCAGGACGTCGTCCGGCTCGACTTCGGCCAGTCCTGGCGGCAGGGCGTCAGCGCCCTCGACGCCTGCCTGGAACGGCTGGGCCCGACCCTGTCCCTGTCGGCGTGGGCGATGGTGATCACCGTGGTGCTGGGATTCCTCGCCGGCACCTTCGCCGCCCGGCGCGCCAACACCTGGGCCGACCACCTGGTCTCGGTGTCCTCGCTGGTCGGTCAGGCGCTGCCGCCGTTCTGGATCGGCATCATGCTGTCGCTGATCTTCGCGCGGTGGATGCAGATCCTGCCCAGCACGGCCGACGGGACGATGGCCGCTCTGCTGCTGCCCGCTCTCACGCTGGCGCTGCCGTTCGTGGGCTGGCTGGGCCGGCTCGTGCGCACGGGCGTCCTGGAGGAGACCAACCAGGACTACGTCCGCACGGCGTACGCCAAGGGGCTGAGCCACCGGGTGGTCTTCTACATCCACGTGCTGCGCAACACCCTGGTGCCGGTGGTGACCATGCTGGGCCTGCTCATGGGCTACTTCATCGCCAACGGCGTCATCGTCGAGGTGATCTTCGCCTGGCCCGGGATCGGGTCGCTGCTGGTCGACTCGATCACCTTCCGCGACTACTCGGTGGTCCAGGCCGTCCTCACCGTCATCACGGTCTGCTACATCATGCTCAACCTGCTGGTCGACGTGCTGTACGTGTACCTCGACCCCAGGGTCCAGTTGGAGAACGCCTGATGCCAGTGAAAGCCCCTGACCGGAGCGACGCGACGGCGTCACCGAACATGCCCAAGCGGCTCACCGTGACCCAGCGGCTGGCCGGGCTGCCGGCGCGTGCCCACCTGGCCCTCGGGATCGTCGCGCTGTTCGTGGTGGCCGGCCTGCTCGGGCCGCTGCTGGTGCCCTACGACGCCGCCCTGACCAGCCCGGTCGACCGGCTGCTGCCGCCCGGCAGCCGGCTGTCCGACGGCGCCGTCGCGTGGCTGGGCACCGACCAGGTCGGCCAGGACGTTCTGGCCGAGGTCCTCGCCGGGATGCGCACGTCGCTGACCGTGGCGCTGGTGACCGTGGCCGTCGGCGGATCGGTCGGGCTGCTGCTCGGCCTGCTGTCGGGCTACTTCGGCGGCTGGGCCGACGGGGTGATCTCCCGGATCGGCGACATCCAGCTCGCCTTCCCCAGCCTGCTGCTCGCGATCCTGCTGGCGGGCGTTCTCGGCCCGAGCATGGTGAACGTCATCATCGCGCTGGCGGTGACCCGCTGGGTGATCTTCGCCCGGGTGGTGCGCGGCTCGGCGATCGCGGTCCGCGACCGGGAGTTCGTGGACTCGGCCCGGGTGATGGGCGCCTCCCACGGCCGCATGCTGCTCCACTACATCCTGCCGTCGTGCCTGCCGCCCCTGCTCGTGGCGGCGACCGTACAGGTCGGGCTGACCATGGTCGCCGAGGCGTCACTGAGCTTCCTCGGCCTCGGCGTGCCCTCCTCCCAGGCGTCGTGGGGCTCGACGATCGCCGAGGGCCGCGACTACCTGGCGTCGGCCTGGTGGATCGCCGCCGCGCCCGGCTCCGCCCTGGCGCTGGTGGTGGTGAGCATCGGGATCCTCGGTGACCTGCTGCGCGACGCCTCCGACCCGATGACGGAGCTCTGACGACGGTGCACGAAACCAGGACACCCCTGCTGGAGGTCGAGGACCTGGCCGTGGAGTTCGACACGCCGAGAGGCCCGCTGCGGGCCGTGCGCGGGGTGTCGTTCCAGGTCGGCGAGTGCGAGACGCTGGCGATCGTCGGCGAGTCCGGCAGCGGCAAGAGCGTCACGGCGCACACGCTGATGGGGCTGACGCCCCTGCTGGCCAGGGTCGCCGGTGGACGCGTCGCGATCGAGGGCCGCGACGTCGTCGGCCTGCCCGACCGCGCATGGCAGAAGCTGCGCGGCGAACGGATCGCGATGATCTTCCAGGACCCGCTGAGCGCGCTCAACCCCTCGCTGACCGTGGGCTACCAGATCGCGGAGATGTTCCGCAGGCACCGGGGCACCGGCCGGGCCGAGGCCCGCCGCCGCGCCGCCGAGCTCATGGCCCAGGTCGGCATCCCGGACGCCGAACGGCGGCTGAACGACCACCCGCACCGCTTCTCCGGCGGCATGCGCCAGCGCGTCATGATCGCGATGGCGCTGGCGCTCGACCCGATACTGCTCATCGCCGACGAGCCGACCACCGCGCTGGACGTCACCGTGCAGGCGCAGATCCTGCGGCTGCTGCGCCGGCGCCAGCAGGCCGACCGGCTCGGCATGATCCTCATCAGCCACGACCTCGGGGTGGTCGCCCGCGCCGCCGACCGGGTCGCGGTGATGTACGCGGGCCGCATCGTCGAGACCGGCACCGTCGCCGAGGTCTACCAGCGGCCCGCGCACCCGTACACGATCGGGCTGATGCGGGCGGTGCCCACCGTGCGGGACGGCGACGCCCCGCTGGAGGCGATCGAGGGCCATCCGCCCGACCTCGCCGCGCCGCCCACGGGCTGCGCCTTCCACCCGCGCTGCCCGTTCGCCCGGGACGTCTGCCGCGAAGAAGACCCGCAGCCGCGTGACCTCGGCCCGCGCCGGGCCAGCGCCTGCCACTTCGCCGAGGAGATGATCGCGCATGCCCGCACCCGCTGAGCCCCTGCTGGAGCTGACGGACCTCGTCACCGGCTACCGCGTGCGCAGCGGCATCGGCCGCCCCGGCGGGCAGGTGCGGGCCGTGGACGGGGTGAGCCTGACCGTGCGCCCCGGCGAGACCGTCGGGCTGGTCGGCGAGTCCGGCTGCGGCAAGTCCACGATCGCCCGCACCATCGTCGGCCTGGTACGGCCCTCCAGCGGCAAGGTGCTGTTCGAGGGCCGCGACCTGACGGCGCTGCCCGCCAAGGAGATGCGCAGGCTCCGCCAGGAGATCCAGCTCATCTTCCAGGACCCGTACGCCGCGCTGAACCCCCGCATGACCGTCGCCGCGCTGATCAAGGAGGCGTGGCGGATCCACCCCGGGCTGGTGCCGCGCGAGCGGTGGGACGAGGAGGTGCGCGGCCTGCTGAGCCGCGTCGGACTGCGCCCCGAGCACGCCGACAGGTACCCCCACCAGTTCTCCGGCGGCCAGCGGCAGCGCATCAGCATCGCCCGCGCGCTGGCCGTGCGGCCCCGGCTGATCGTCTGCGACGAGGCGGTGTCCGCCCTGGACGTCTCGGTGCGGGCGCAGATCCTCAACCTGCTGCGCGAGCTGCAACGCGACCTGGGCGTGGCGTACCTGTTCATCTCCCACGACCTGGGCGTCGTCCGCCACCTCTGCGACCAGGTCGCGGTGATGTACCTGGGCAAGATCGTGGAAACCGGCTCCAAGGAGGGCGTCTACCAACGGCCGTCGCACCCGTACACGCAGGCGCTGCTGTCGGCGGCGCCGAGCCTGGACGACTGGCGGGGCGACGAGCGCGGCGAGATCGTCCTGAGCGGAGATGTTCCCTCACCGTTGAACCCCCCGTCAGGCTGCCGTTTCCGTACGCGCTGCTGGCGTGCCCAGGATCGATGCCGGGACGAGGAGCCGGCGCTCGTCGACCGGGACACGGGTCATCCGGTCGCCTGCCACTTCCCCGAAGCCGTCCCCACCCCGAGCACGACGGCGGCCGAGACCGCCTCATGAAGGAGCGACCGATGTCAGGCAAGGTCCTGTCCATGCTGGCGGCCGGAGCAGTCACGGCCACGGCCGCGTTAGCGGGCGCCCCCGTGGCCAGCGCCGAGAGCGCGATCGCCTCGGCCTGCACCGACACGCCGGTGACCAGCGGCGCGGTCTTCAACCAGCCGGTGGGCGGGGACCCGGCCGCCCTCGTGCGCGAGCTGTGCGGCCTGGTCCGCCGGGCGCCCGCCGCCTCCCGCATCCAGCTCGCCCACTTCGTCATGTCCGGCGCGGCCGGCACCGGCTTCGCCGACGAGCTGATCAGCGCCCACCGGCGCGGCGTGGACGTCCAGGTGATCCTGGACGGCGACACGCGCGGGGCGGGCGTGGCGGGGCGGCTGTCGGCCGAGCTGGGCACCGACACCTCCGCCGGCTCCTGGGTGCACGTGTGCACGGGCCCCCCGTCCGGCGGCACCGCCGCGTGCATCGGCGACAAGGGCCAGCACAACAAGTTCTACCTGTTCTCGCGGACCGGCGACGTCTCCGACGTGGTGGTGCAGTCCTCGGCCAACCTGACCGACCTCAACTCCTCCACGTACTGGAACAACCTGGTCGTCCTGCCCGGCAACAAGCGGCTGTTCGCGGCCTACAGCGGCTACTTCGCCGACCTGGCGGCCGAGCGCAAGAACCTCGACTACTACCGTGTCACCACCACCGGCGGGCCGGGCGGTTCGGTACGGGCCCACTTCTTCCCCCGGGCGGGCACGGACGCCGGCACCGACCCCATCGTGGACTACCTCGGCAAGGTGTCCTGCCGCGGCGGCACGACCATCCGCGTCGGCATGTCGGAGTGGGACACCTACCGCATCGCGATCCCCGAGAAGCTCCGGAGCCTGGCCGCCCAGGGCTGCACGGTCCGGATCGTCTACGGCATCATGGACGAGGAGGTCAAGAGCCTGCTGCTGGCCGAGCCGAGGATCGAGCTGCGCACGCTGGGCGACGGCGGCGCGCTGCCCGGCCGCGTCCACTCCAAGTACCTCCTCGTCGAGGGCTCCTTCGACGGCGACCGCGACGCCCGCTGGGTGTTCACGGGCAGCCACAACTACAACGAGACGTCGCTGCGCCGCAACGACGAGACGCTGCTGCGGCTCAACGACAGGCGCGTCTACCGGCAGTACGTGGACAACTTCGAGCGGATGCGCGCGGTGGCCCCCCTCGCCACCGCCTCCTGACCCCTGCCACCGGTCACCGGCCACCGGCGTCCCGGGCGGGACGTGTCCCGGCCCGATCGCCCCCTGATCGCGGCCCCGCGGATCAGCGGGCCGTTCCGGGGGCGATCGGCGGCTGCCGCTTGTGCTCGGTGAGCCGGTAGCGGGCGGCGATGGCCGCGAAGGCGGCCTCGCCGACCGGCTTGCCTTCCAGGAAGTCGTCGATGTCGTCGTAGGTGACGCCGAGCGTCTCCTCGTCCGGCTTGCCCGGGTTCAGGGTCTCCAGGTCCGCCGTCGGGGTCTTCCAGACCAGCGCGGACGGCGCGCCCAGGGCCTCCGACATGGCCCGTACGCGCCGCTTGGTCAGGCCGGTGAGCGGGACCACGTCGGCCGCGCCGTCGCCGAACTTGGTGAAGAAGCCGGAGACCGCCTCGGCGGCGTGGTCGGTGCCCACCACCAGGCCGGCGTGCGCGCCCGCCACCGCGTACTGGGCGATCATGCGCTGCCGGGCCTTGATGTTGCCGTGCACGAAGTCCTGCTGGTGCTCGTCGCGGAAGACCATGCCGCCGGCCAGCAGCGCCTCCAGCGCGGCGTCGGCCGCGGACTTCACATCGACGGTCAGGACCTGGTCGGGCCGGATGAACTCCAGCGCCAGCTGCGCGTCCTTCTCGTCGGCCTGGGCGCCGTACGGCAGCCGCATCGCGAAGAACGTCGCCTCACCTCCGGCGGCACGGACCCGCTCGGCCGCGAGCTGGCACAGCCGGCCCGCGGTCATGGAGTCCACCCCGCCGCTGATGCCCAGCACCAGCGAGCGCAGGCCCGTGGAGGTCAGCTGATCGGCGAGGAAGGCCACCCGGCGCTCGATCTCCTGCCCTGCGTCGAAGGTCGCGCTCACCTGGAGATCCCGGGCGATCCCCTGCTGCAGGGACATGGACGCCAGGTCGGTCACGGTCGCTCCTCGGTCGTGCTCGTGCTCGTGCTCGTGCTCGTGCTCGTGCTCGTGCTCGTGGCGGGGGCCACGGACGCGTGTGGGACGCAAAGCACTCTAGAGGACGGCCGTGCGGCCGTGCTCGGGGCGCCCCCGCACCTGAGGGCCGCGCCACGCCCGTGCGGGATCGCCGGAGGCGTCAGGCGGTGTCGAGCCCGAGGTGCCGGGCGACGGCGGCCACCTGATCGGCGAAGTGCTCGATGAACTCGGGCGATCCGGGATCGGCGTCGCAGACGCTCTCGATGACCTGCGGCAGCGTGGTGGTCGCCATGGCCGCGGCCATCAGCATCACCAGCAGGCACGCCGGGTCCACCTCGGCCGGAAGCCGGCCCGACTCCTGCAGCGCGCGCAGCTCGGCCACGCTGCCGGCGAGCTGCTGCGCGCCGCCCGCGGCGAGCAGTCACTCATCGACGCGGTCGCCGCCTACGAGCGCGTCATGCTCCCGCGCGGCCTCGACGCCGTCGACCACTCCCTCCGGATGGCGAGTCAGACCTTCGGCAGGACGTTCTGACCAGGATCACGGGGGCGAGCCGGCGCGATTTTGGTGGTTTTCCCACAACTCGGGGCGCGTAACGTGCGCTGTCTGCGACATGGCGGTGCCCACCCGGTAGAGGGAAGGGTGGAGACTACCGGGGGGGCCGCCGCGTCGCGGCGCGCACATCATTGGTCTACAGGAGGGCTCGGTCGGGTGTTCAGTCGTGTCGCCATCGTCAACCGTGGTGAGGCCGCCATGCGGCTCATCCACGCCGTCCGGGACGTCGCCGCGGAGACCGGGACACGGATGGAGACCGTCGCCCTGCATACCGACGTGGACCGCACCGCCACGTTCGTGCGCGAGGCCGACATCGCCTACGACCTCGGCCCCGCCTCCGCCCGGCCGTACCTCGACCTGAAGGTGCTCGAGCGCGCCCTGGTGGAGACCGGCGCCGACGCCGCCTGGGTCGGCTGGGGCTTCGTCGCTGAGGACCCGGCGTTCGCCGAGCTGTGCGACAAGATCGGCGTCACCTTCGTCGGGCCCAGCGCGGAGGCCATGCGCAAGCTCGGCGACAAGATCGGCGCGAAGCTGATCGCCGAGGAGGTCGGCGTGCCGGTCGCGCCGTGGAGCCGCGGCCCGGTCGAGACCCTGGACGCCGCCCTGGCCGCGGCGGCCGGGATCGGCTACCCGCTGATGCTGAAGGCCACCGCCGGCGGCGGCGGGCGCGGCATCCGCGTGATCACCGACGAGGCCGAGCTCGCCGACGCCTACGAGCGCACCAGCCAGGAGGCCGCGCGGGCGTTCGGCAGCGGCGTCGTGTTCCTGGAGCGCCTCGTCACCGGCGCCCGGCACGTCGAGGTCCAGGTGATCGCCGACGGCGAGGGCACCGCGTGGGCGCTCGGCGTCCGCGACTGCTCGATCCAGCGGCGCAACCAGAAGGTCATCGAGGAGTCGTCGTCCCCGGTGCTCAGCCCCGTGCAGACGGCCGAGCTCAAGGCGGCGGCCGAACGCCTGGCCATCGCCGTCGGCTACCGCGGCGCGGCCACGGTCGAGTTCCTCTACCACCCCGGCGACAAGCAGTTCGCCTTCCTCGAGGTCAACACCCGCCTGCAGGTCGAGCACCCCATCACCGAGGTCACCACCGGCTTCGACCTGGTCAAGGCACAGCTGCAGGTGGCCTCCGGCGGCAGGCTCCAGGGCGCGCCGCCGCTGGAGCGCGGACACGCCATCGAGGCCCGCCTGAACGCCGAAGACCCCGACCGCGACTTCGCGCCCTCGCCCGGCCGCATCGCCCGCCTCGACCTGCCCGCCGGGCCCGGCATCCGCGTCGACACCGGGGTCAGCGAGGGCGACACCATCCCCGCCGACTTCGACTCCATGATCGCCAAGATCATCGCCTACGGCCGCGACCGCGACGAAGCCCTCGGCAGGCTGCGCCGCGCCATGGCGCAGACCACGGTCATCATCGAGGGCGGCGCGACGAACAAGAGCTTCGTGCTCGACCTGCTCGACCAGCCCGAGGTCATCGACGCCAGCGCCGACACCGGCTGGATCGACCGCGTCCGCGGCGAAGGCCGGCTCGTCTCCCACCGCCACTCCGCCGTCGCGCTGGCCGCCGCCGCCATCGAGGCGTACGAGGAGGAGGAGCGCGTCGAACGGCAGCGGCTGCTGTCGACCGCGTTCGGCGGACGCCCCCAGGTGCAGCACCAGAGCGGCCGGCCGCTCGGCCTCAAGCTGCGCGGCGCCGCCTACCGCGTCCGCGTCGCCCGGGTCGGCGCGCACCGCTTCCGCGTCGGCGTCGAAGCCGGCGACGACGTCCGCATCGCCGACGTCGAGCTCGACCGCTTCGACCGGCACACCGGCCAGATCATCGTCAACGGCACCCGCTACCGCCTGCTCACCGGCACGCACGGCCCCACCCACCTGGTCGAGGTGGACGGCGTGACCCACCGGATCAGCCGCGACGAGGGCGGCGTCGTCCGCTCACCCGCACCCGCGCTCGTCGTCGCCACCCCGCTGCAGGTCGGCGCCGAGGTCGAGGCCGGCGCGGCGGTGCTGGTGCTGGAGAGCATGAAGATGGAGACCGTGCTGCGGGCTCCGTTCAAGGCGCGGCTGACCGAATGCGTCGTGTCCGTCGGCAGCCAGGTGGAGACCGGCGCGCCGCTGCTGCGCCTTGAGCCGCTCGGCGACGACACCGAGGCCGCCGCCGGCTCCACCCACTCCGTCGAGCTCGACCTGCCGGCCGCGCCCGGCGAGATCCCGGCGCGCCGGCGCGCCACCCGCGGCCAGGAGGACCTGCGCAGCCTGCTGCTCGGCTTCGACGTCGACCCGCACGACGAACGCCGGCTCCTCGACGACTACCTCACCGCCCGCAAGGCGGCCACCGACGACGGCCACCGGCCGCTCGCCGAAGAGCTCGAACTCATCGACGTGTTCGCCGACCTCGCCGAGCTGAGCCGCAACCGCCCGGCAGGCGAGGACATCGGCGGCGACGGCGGCGACAGCCACGTGCACAGCCCCCGCGAGTACTTCCACACCTACCTCCAGAGCCTCGACGTCGAACGGGCCGGCCTGCCGCAGTCCTTCCAGGCCAAGCTCGCCAAGGCACTCAGCCACTACGGCGTCACCACCCTGGAGCCCTCCCCCGAGCTCGAAGCCGCGGTGTTCCGCATCTTCCTCGCCCAGCAGCGCGCCTCCGCCGACGCCACCGTCATCGCGACGCTGCTGCGCGCCTGGCTGCGGGAGGCGCCGCCGGACGAGGCGCTGCGCGAGCCCGCCGGCCTCGCCCTGGAGCGGCTCGTGGCCGCGACACAGGTCCGCTTCCCCGTGGTCGCCGACCTCGCCCGCGGCGTGGTGTTCGCCTGGTTCGCCCAGCCGCTGCTGCGCCGCAACCGCGCCAGCGTCTACGCCCAGGTCCGCAAGCACCTGCGCCACCTGGACGCCCACCCCGACGCGCCCGACCGCGCCGAGCGCGTCGCCGAGATGGTCCGCAGCACCGAACCGCTGGTACGGCTGCTCGGCCAGCGGCTCATCCGCGACGACCTCGACAACGCCACCATGCTGGAGGTGCTGACCCGGCGCTACTACGGCAACAAGGGCCTCACCGGCGTCCGCACCAGCCAGGTCGCCGGCTGCACGTTCGTGGTCGCCGAGCGCGCCGGCTCGTGCGTCGTCTCCTCCGCGGTCGGCTTCGAAGCGCTGGGCGACGCCCTGCGCGGCCTGGCCGAGCTCGCCGACGGCGAGGACGCCATCGACGCCGACATCTACCTCGCCTGGGAGAACCAGCCGCAGGACTCCGACGCGATGGCGGCCGCCCTGCACGAGGTCGTCAGCGCCCACCCGCTGCCCAGCCAGGTCCGCAGGCTCACGACCACGGTCGCGGGCAGCCGTGGCGCGGTGATGCACCACCACTTCACCTTCCGCCCCTCGCCCACCGGGATGACCGAGGAGCGGCTCATCCGCGGCCTGCACCCGTTCATCGCCCAGCGCATGCAACTGGAGCGGCTGAGCAAGTTCGACCTCACCCGCCTGCCGTCCTCGGACGAGGAGGTCTACCTCTTCCAGTGCGTGGCCCGGGACAACCCCTCCGACGACCGTCTCGTCGCCTTCGCCCAGGTACGCGACCTGACCGAGCTGCGCGAGCACGACGGCCGGCTGGTGGCGCTGCCGACCGCCGAGGACACCATCGCCTCCTGCCTCGACTCCATCCGCCGCGCCCAGGCACTGCGACCGTCCGCCAGACGCTTCAACACCAACCGCATCGTCGTCTACGTCTGGCCGCCGATCGACATCACCCGCGCCGAAGTGGAAATGATCGCCGGACGCGTGCGCCCCACCACCGCGGGCGCCGGGCTGGAGGAGATCCTGTTCATCGCGCGCCAACGCGACCGCAGGACCGGCGAGCTGACCAAGGTCGCCGTCCGCATCTCCTTCGACGCCGCCGGCGGCACCGAGCTGACCATCGGCGAGCCGTCCGACGAGCCCGTCGAACCGCTCGACGACTACCGGCAGAAGGTGCTGCGCGCCAGCAGCCGCAACACCGTCTACCCGTACGAGCTGACCGGCCTGCTCGGCGACTTCACCGAGCACGACCTCGACGACCAGCACGCGCTGGTGCCGGTCGACCGGCCCAAGGGGCGCAACACCGCCGCCCTCGTCGCGGGCGTGGTCACCACGCCGACCCCGCGCCACCCCGAGGGCGTCACCAGGGTCGTGCTGCTCGGCGACCCGACCAAGTCACTCGGCGCCCTGTCGGAGCCCGAGTGCCGGCGCGTGATCGCCGCCCTGGACCTCGCCGAACGGATGCGCGTGCCGCTGGAGTGGTACGCCCTGTCCTCCGGCGCCCGCATCTCCATGAAGTCCGGCACCGAGAACATGGACTGGGTCGCCGCCGCGCTCAAGCGGATCGTCGAGTTCACCCAGGACGGCGGCGAGATCAACATCGTCGTCGCGGGCATCAACGTCGGCGCCCAGCCCTACTGGAACGCCGAGGCGACGATGCTCATGCACACCAAGGGCATCCTGATCATGACGCCGGACTCGGCGATGGTCCTCACCGGCAAGCAGGCACTCGACTTCTCCGGCGGCGTCTCGGCCGAGGACAACTTCGGCATCGGCGGCTACGACCGGGTCATGGGCCCCAACGGGCAGGCCCACTACTGGGCGCCCAACCTGACCGCCGCGCGCCACGTCCTCATGTCGTACTACGACCACACCTACATCGCACCCGGCGAGCACGCACCACGACGGGCGACCACCACCGACCCCGTCAACCGCGACATCTCCGACTTCCCGCACGCCCTGGACGGCAGCGACTTCACCGCCGTCGGCCAGATCTTCTCCCCCGAGGCCAACCCCGACCGCAAGAAGCCCTTCGACATCCGCACCGTGATGCGGGCGCTGTCCGACCAGGACCACCCCGTGCTGGAACGCTGGGCGGGCATGGCCGACGCCGAGACCGCGGTCGTCCAGGACGTCCACCTCGGCGGCATCCCCGTGTGCCTGCTCGGCATCGAGTCACGCTCCGTGCCGCGACGCGGCTTCCCGCCCACCGACGGCCCCGACACCTACACCGCCGGCACCCTGTTCCCCCGTTCGTCCAAGAAGGCCGCCCGAGCGATCAACGCGGCCAGCGGCAACCGGCCCCTCGTGGTGCTGGCCAACCTGTCCGGCTTCGACGGCTCACCCGAGTCGATGCGCAAGCTGCAACTGGAGTACGGCGCCGAGATCGGCCGCGCGATCGTGAACTTCCGCGGCCCCATCGTGTTCTGCGTCATCTCCCGCTACCACGGCGGCGCGTTCGTGGTGTTCTCCAAGGCGCTCAACCCGAACATGACCGTGCTCGCCCTGGAAGGCTCCTACGCCTCCGTCCTCGGCGGCGCCCCGGCCGCCGCCGCCGTCTTCTCCGGCGACGTCAACGCCCGCACCGCGGCCGACCCCCGCGTACGCGACCTGGAGGCCCGCGTCGCGGCCGCCTCCGGCGCCGACCGCGCCGCCCTCACCGCCGAGCTCGACGAGCTCCGCTCCTCCGTCCGCGCCGAGAAGCTCGGCGAGGTGGCCGCGGAGTTCGACCGCGTGCACAACATCCGGCGCGCCGTCGAGGTCGGCTCCGTCGACGCCGTCATCAGCGCCGCCGAGCTGCGCCCGCGGATCATCGAGGCGATCGAGTCCCGCCTGCGCTGACGGTACGGGACAGGAACGCCGGCGTGTTCAGGCCGAGACGGCCCGGACCGCCTCCCGGATCACGCCGGCGACCTCCTCGGGACGGGACACCGCGATCGCGTGCGAGGCGCCCGCCACCTCGACGACCGTCGCCCCCGCCCGCTCCGCCCCGAACCGCTCCACCTCGGGGTTGATCGCCTGGTCGGCGCCGGCGACGACCGCCCACGAAGGCTTCGCCCGCCAGGCCGCCGTACTCGCGGCCTCGGCGAACGCCCCGCCCGCCAGCGGCCGCTGCGTCACCGCCAGCACCCGGGTCACCTCCGCCGGCACATCAGCGGCGAAGATCTGCGGGAACGCCTCCGGAGCGATCGTGAACTCCACGGCGCTCCCGCCGCCCTCCACCGGGTACGAAGCCTGCCGCAGGTTCGCGCCGAGCGGCGAGTCGGCGAAACGCCCCTGCAGCTCGCCCAGGCTCTCGCCGTCCTCGAGCACGTACGCGGCGACATAGACCAGACCCACGACGTTCTCCGCCGCGCCGGCCACGGTGATGACCGCGCCGCCGTACGAGTGACCGACCAGCACGACCGGACCGTCGATCTGCGCCGCCACCGAGGCGACATACGCCGCGTCGGCCGCCAGGCCACGCAGCGGGTTGGGCGGCGCCACCACGGGCACGCCATGCCCCTGCAGCTCGGCGATGACGCCGGACCAGCTGCCCGCGTCGGCGAACGCGCCGTGCACGAGGACGACCGTCGGAATGGTGCTCTCCGTCATGAGAACGCTCCTTGTCGGAAGATGTCAGGTGTTCAGCGGCGATCCCAGCACGCCACGAGCAGCCGGCACGAGGCGAAACCACACTTCTGCCTGCCGTTCTGCCTCGTCCTCGCCGGCGCCGGTTGCTTGGATGTGCGAAGGACGGCATCCCCCCACCGCGCCACAGCCTCGCCCTTTCCCACCCATCCTTGGAGCCATCGTGAACAAGCCCGTCCTCGAACCCGCCGCCCAGGCCTTCGCCGAAGCGACCGCCCAGCCGCCCTACCTCTTCCAGCTCACGCCGCAGGAAGGCCGCAAAGCCGTCGACGACGTCCAGTCCGGCCCGGCCGACAAGCCCGCCGTCGACGAGGAATGGATCACGGTCCCCGGCGGCCCCACCGGCGAGGTCAGGGCCCGCATCGTCAGGCCGGCGGGCGCCACCGGCGACCTCCCCGTGATCATCTACATCCACGGCGCCGGCTGGGTCTTCGGCAACGCCCACACGCACGACCGGCTCGTACGCGAGCTCGCCGCCGGCACCGGCGCGGCCGTCGTCTTCCCCGAGTACGACCTCTCGCCCGAACACCGATACCCGGTGGCGATCGAGCAGAACTGGACCGTGGCCCAGTGGATCGTCGCCGAGGGCGCCTCCAAGGGCCTGGACCCCGCACGCATCGCGGTGGCCGGCGACTCCGTCGGCGGCAACATGACCGCCGCACTGACGATCATGGCAAAGCAGCGCGGCGGCCTGCCGCTGCGACAGCAGGTGCTCTTCTACCCGGTCACCGACGCCGCCTTCGACACCGACTCCTACCACCAGTTCGCCGAAGGCTACTTCCTGCGCCGCGACGGCATGCAGTGGTTCTGGGACCAGTACACCACCGACGAGACCCAGCGGGCCGAGATCACCGCCTCCCCCCTGCGCGCCACCACCGCCGAGCTGACCGGCCTGCCCCCGGCCCTGGTCATCACCGGCGAGGCCGACGTCCTCCGCGACGAGGGCGAGGCGTACGCCGGCAAGCTGCGCACCGCCGGGGTGCCCGTCACCGCCGTCCGCTACCTCGGCATCATCCACGACTTCGTCATGCTCAACGCGCTGCGCGAGACGCACGCCGCCGAGTCGGCCATCGAGCTGGCCATCACCACGCTCCGCCGGGCCCTCACCGACAGCTGAGGCCAGTCCGTCAGCTGAGGCCAGTCCGTACGGGGCCGCCGTGGTGCGGCGGCCCCGTACGGACCGCCTCCCCCACCCAGGACGTCACATCGTGCCCCCAGTCCCCGTCCTCTTCCTCCCCGGCCCCTGGCGGCCACCCACCGGCTGGGGCCGCTGGGCCCCCGTGTTCGAGGAAGCCGGATACGCCGCCCTCACCCCACCGGCCCGAGCGGATCTCACCGACCTCACCGACCTCATCAGCCGGCTCGAACGCAGACCCGCCATCATCGGCCACTCCACCGGCGCGCTGCTCACCCAGATCCTCGCCGGTCGCGGCCTCGCCGCGGCCTCCGTCGCCGTCAGCCCCACCCGCGAAACCCCGCCACCCGGCTACGACCGGTTCCGCCACGCCTTCGCCAACGCCGTCCACGAGCAGGAAGCCGAGCGGCTGTACGAGACGCTCCACACCCCCGCGACCCGGCCGCACCACCCCTGGACCGAACCGGACATCCACCACACGGCCCACGACCGCGGCCCGTTACTGATCATCACCGGCGAACTCGACCGCACCGCACCCTGGGCCCTCGCCCACGCCACCTACAGAAACCACGCCCGCAACCGGCACCACCTGACCGAGATCATCGAAATGCCCGGCCGCGGCCACTCACTGACCGTCGACAGCGGCTGGCGCGAGGTCTGCGGCACCGCCCTGACGTTCATCCAGCGCTTCGTGGACCCCTGACCGCAGCTGATCAAGCTCCCTGACGACCCGCGCCGCCCGCGCCGTGTCACCAGCCCCCTCGTACAGCTCCACCGCCTCCCGGAACGCCTCCCGAGCCTCCTCCACCTCCCCCAGCCGGACCAGCGCCTTGCCCAGATTCAGCAGCGACACCGCCATGGCCCGCACGATCGGCCGCCCGCGCAACTCCGACAACGCCTGCCGGTAATGGTCGGCGGCCTCCTGCCAGCGGCCGAGCTCCAGGTAACCGTCCCCCACCAGATCCAGCGCCGCGCCCACAGCGTGGCTCACGATCGCCGGCGACCCGCCGAACGCCGGATCACGCAGCCGCTCCACCACCGCCAGGCTGTGCCGCACGGACTCCTCCACCCGGCCGACCCGCCGCAGACAGTTCCCCACGCTCACCATGGCGTGCGCGTACCCCTCCGTGTCCCCCGCCTGCCGGAAGCACTCCACCGCCTGCCGCGTATAGCCCAGCGCGACCTCCTGGCTCGGCTCGTCGTCACGCGCCCACGACGCCCACGTGGCATAGACCAGAGCCCACCCCTGCTGACGCACGTCACCGACCTCACGGGCCAGCTCCAGGGCACACAGAGCGGTCGCCTCCCCCTCCACGTGACGCGCCTGACAGTACGTCCGCGCCCACGACAGATAGTTGAGATGCGCCGCCTCCTGCGCACGGTCCCCCATCGCACGAGCGGCCCCGGCGGACAACTCGAACACCTCCGGCCAGTGCCCCCAGTGCATCCACAGGTCCGAGAACCAGTGCATCGCCCCGGCCACCTCGACGACCCGCGCGTTCTCCCCGGCCCGCGCCGCCTGCCGCAAGGCCGCCAGCCACGCCTCACCCTCCAGCTGCAGCCACTCCTGCGCCTCCTGCGAGCTGTCCAGCGCCACAGGAGAGCTCCAGTCCAGCGGCGGCGCACCATGATCCGGCTCGAACCAGCGCCCGGCGACCGTCGCCACCTCCAGCAACCAGTCGTCCATCCGCCGCCGCACCTGCCGCTGAGCCACGATGGACTCCTCCTCCGACAACCGCGCACGCGCGAACAGCCGGACCAGATCATGGAAGCGGTAACGACCGGGGTACGGCGACAGCAACAGGCCGCAATCCACCAGCTCCTCCAGAGCGTCCTCCGCCTCCCCCGGACCCAGCTCGGCCAGGACGGCCGTCATCGGCACCCCGAAATCCGGCGCCACGGCCAACGCCAACCGCCGGAACACCCGCCGAGCCTCCGCGGAGAGCTGCCGATACGACAGCGCGAACGCCGCCGCCACCGACAGATCCCCGGCGGCCAGGGACTCCACCCGCCGTCCCTCATCACCCAGCCGCGCGGCCAGGTGCCCCACCGTCCACCCCGGCCGGCTCTGCAACCGATTCCCAGCGATACGCAACGCCAACGGCAGATTCCCGCACAGGCTCGCCACCCGCGCCACGCCCTCCGACTCCGCCCCCGCACGCCCCTCGCCCACGATCGCGCTCAGCAGCGCCACCGCCTCCTCGGACGCCAGATGCGCCAGCGGAATCTGATGCACACCCTCCAGCCCCGCCAACGGCCGCCGGCTGGTCACCAGCGCCATCACCGGACCATCCGAAGGGAGCAACGGCCGCACCTGCCCCTCATGCGCCGCGTTGTCCAGAACGATCAGACACCGCCGCTCACGCAGCAGAGCACGGTAATGACCCGCGCGGTCCTCCTCATCGGCCGGGATACGCCGCTCCGCCACCCCCAGAGCCTTGAGCAGCCGCGACAACACGGTCCCCGAGTCCAACGGAACCGGGTCCATCCCCCGCAGATCCACATAGAAGCACCCGTCGGGGAACAGGTCCGCCAACTCCCCGGCGGCCCGCACGGCCAACGCCGTCTTCCCGATACCGGCCGCCCCCGAAACGGCCGCCACGACCGCGGTCCTGCCCTGACCCGCCGCCTCCGCCAACTCGCGCAGCAGGGCCAACTCCCGCGCCCGCCCGGTGAAGTCACCCACGCCACGCGGCAGCTCACACGCGCCCGGCGCACCGGCCTCCTGACGAGGCCGGCCGGCACGAGCCGCCTCCGACAACACCGTCCGCTGCGCGTCGTCGAGCCGGAGCGCATCGGCCAACGCCTCCACGGTGCGCCGCTGCGGCCCCCGGCTCGCGCCGCGCTCCATGTCGCCGATGGCCCGAACGCTGACGCCGGACGCGTGGGAGAGCTCCTCGATCGTCAGCCCGCCCGTATGACGCAAACTCCGCAGCAACGTGCCGAACGACTCCGCCACTCGTCTCCCTCGCCCTTGGGTCCACCGGCCGCCGGCTCAACCCACCCCAAACGCCGCATATCACCCTATCCGCCCTGCTGAGAGCTCACTGTCGCTGTCGTTGGTTGTGTGTTGTGACAGGTCGATGATCTTCATTCAGACCTGCGCCTTCACAATGTAGATTTCTATGGAATCCACGATCGAGTGCCGCCGATCCGTGACCGCCGGCGTCAATGGGGCACGACAAGCACTGATGCCTCGCGGCATCGACCGCCCGGCCGCTGCTCCGCCCTGCCGCACGTTCCGGCGCGCCGGGTGCGTGCCGCCGCCCGATCAATCAGCGGCTCTCAGCCACCCGTGAAGGAGACACGCCCATGACTGTCTGGACCAGCGACGAACTGCAGCGCATCGCCACCGCCGAGGAAGTGGACATCGCTCCCCAGCGCACCGACGGTAGCCTGCGCGAGCCCACCACCATCTGGGTGGTCCGCGACGGCGACGAGCTGTTCGTGCGGTCCTGGCGTGGCGGTGACGGAGCGTGGTTCCGCGCCGCCCGAGCCAGCCACACCGGCCGGATCAGCGCCGCAGGCGTCACCAAGGACGTCGCCTTCGCCGAAGAGACCGACCCGGCCGTCAACGACCGCGTCGACGCCGCCTACCGGGCCAAGTACGGCCGCTACAGCTCCTACGTCGAGCCGATGGTCGCCGCCTCCGCCCGCGCCACCACGCTCAGACTCCTGCCGCGCTGACTCCTGCCGCGCTGGCTCCTGCCGCGCTGGCTCCTGCCGCGCTGACGCGTTCGCCCGGCGAGGTGCGGATGCGGCCCCCGCGATGGCGACGACGCCCACCAGCGCTTCAGCCACGACTGCGGGCACCCGGACGCGGGGCCGAGGCCGGGCATGTCCGGCGCGCTCATGACATCGACCCTTGAGAAGGTGTCTTTGAATCCCGTCACCATAAGTGATCTTGTTGACTTCCTGAAAATGTCCGGTCGCAAACGGCCGACCGCCGCCACGCAGAACTCGTTGCTCTCGGTCCTGCATGATCCACTGCTCGCCCTCTACTGGACGCCTCGCAGGAAGGCGGTGACGGTCCTGCGCCCGGCCCTCCCGTCACCGTGATGAGGCGACAACTGGTTTCAGATGCGGGGCCGAAGGGTGCGCCGGACGGCGAGGCCGCCCAACGAGAGAGCGGGGATGAGCAGGATTCCCGCCTCGGTCCATTGGAACTGCCAGAACCTGTCCGCGGGATGAAACTCGGTCACCTGTCGATAGCCGTGGCTGAAGGAGCATCTGGCGTACTTCTTGGTCGTCTCGTCCGTCCCGCAGGGGCCGGCGAGTGCGAGCTCTCTCTCCTGAGCGGTGTACTTTATGCCGCTTCCGTCGATCCAGTAGCTCGTCACATGCAGGGAGTCATCCGGTTCGAGCTCGTCCATGACCGTGGCCTGCACGACTCGCTCCGGTGTCGCGTAGAAGGATGGCGCCCTGAGGAGTCCGAAGAATGCCAACGCGCACACCGCCAGGGTCACCGCCATCGCCGGCAGGGTCCGCCGGAACAGTGCACCCGTGGCCATGCCGAGCACGAACGCGGCCAGCCACCACGCCGCCGGCATGATGCCGACAACGCGGAACCAACTCATGTCGAAGCGGTCAACGTTGTAGGGGGGGACGTCGAAGGCGGCCAGCCACGGCTCCACGATGCCGGCCAGCACCAGCCCACCGAGCGTGACCGCGGCACCGAGCCCGATGATCTTGGCCGCCAACCAGCGCCGCCGCGTCACCGACTGGGTCCAGGTCAGCTGGTGCGTGCCCTGCTCGGACTCCCGGGCCAGCAGCGGAGCACCCCAGAAAGCGCCGATCATCGCCGGGGCCAGCAGCGGCAACCAGCTGAGTAGTTCACCCACCGACCGTATGCGCACGTTCATCTCCACGAGGTAAGCGCTGCACGCGGGCGTGTCCGCCACGCAGCCGGCGGCCGGAGCGTTCTGGGCGGCGAACTTGGCCGCGCCCAGAGCGCTGATGAGCAGGACCACGCCGAGGACGGCCAGCAGCGCCGTGGTGAGGAGCACCTGCATGCGGTGCTGCCGCCAGGTAAGCCACAACACTTCCATGTCTTCTTAGCGATCAGATAGTGGTCAGGGTCGGGCGAGGCAGCGCCGTGGTCTCGGGGCGGCGCAGGTAGGCGAGCACCAGTTCCTCCAGGCTCACGCCGGATGCTCTCCATCGCGGGTCGTGCAACGGCGCTCCCGGGCCGGTGCGGGCCAGCGTCTTCCCCGACGGGCCCTGGCGATACTGGAGCACCGTCTTCGACGACGCCTACTGCCAGGCCCATGGACTGCTCGGCAGCGGCCCCGCCGATGAGCCGGACGTGCTGAGCGTGCCCACCGAACGCGAGGTCCACCGCTGGACCCGCTGCGTCAACGTGACCGACCCGCTGGCCGGCCTCCCGGCTGACGCCCCGACAGGCTCCACTGCCGGCCCTCCGACCGACTCCCCCGCCGGCCCCCCGACCGACTGCCCCGCCGACCCCCGGACAGGCTCCCCCGCCAGCCCTCCGACCGACTTCCCCGCCGGTCCTCCGACCGACCCCTCGACCGATGCCCCTGCCGACCCCTCGACCGGCCCGCAGGCGGGCACGCGATGAGGGGCACGCTGCGGGAGTTCCGGTCCTTCGACCGGCCGATCCAGTTGCTGCAGATCAACCAGGCCGGCATCAACTTCGGCTTCTACATGCTCATGCCGTACCTGGCCCAGCACCTGGCCGTCGGCGCGGGCCTGGCGGCCTGGACGATCGGGCTCATCCTGGGCCTGCGCAACGCCAGTCAGCAGGGCATGTTCCTGATCGGTGGCACCCTGGCGGACCGGATCGGCTACAAGCCGATGATCATGGCTGGCTGCGCGCTGCGCACCTTCGGGTTCGCGCTGTTCGGGCTGACCACGTCCGTGCCGCTGCTGATCGTGGCCGCCGTGCTCACCGGGTTCGCCGGCGCGCTGTTCAACCTGGCTGCCCGTGCCTGCCTCGCCGTCGAGGCGAAAGAGCGCAAGGTGGCCGCGTTCGCCGTGTTCAACGTCTTCTACCAGGGCGGCATCCTGCTCGGCCCGCTGGCCGGCATCGCCCTGCTGAACGCCGGGTTTACCGCCGTGTGCCTGTCCGCCGCCGCCATCTTCGCCGTACTGACCGTCCTGCAGGGGCTCTGCCTGCCACGGCGGCGCGGCATGGGTCAGGCCCGCCGGCCGGTGCTGGGCGAGTGGCGGCCGGTGCTGGGCGAGTGGCGGCAGGCGTTCGGCGATCGGGCGTTCCTCTCCTTCGCCGCGGCGATGATCGCCTCCTACGCGCTGTCGTTCCAGATGTATCTGGCTCTGCCGCTGGAGGTGCAACGCCTCGGCGGCGGCCAGGCAGGGGTGATGGCCCTGTACGCGGTGTCGGCGGTGCTCGGCATCGCCGGACAGGTACGCCTGACCGCCTGGTGCGCGCAGCGGTGGAGCCGGGCCAGGCGATCAGCCGCGGCCTGGCGCTCATGGGCGTCGCCTTCCTGCCTCCGGCCGCCCTGGCACACCTGCCGCCGGCAGGGGGATGGGCGATGCTGCCCGTCCTGACCTGTACCGTCCTCCTCACCGCGGGCACACTGATCGCCTTCCCGTTCGAGATGGCCACCATCGCCGACATGGCCGGCGACCGGCTGATCGGCACCTACTACGGGATCTACAACCTGGCCTCGGGCGCCGGCATCCTGGCCGGGAACCTGGTGGCCGGCACCCTGCTGGACGTGGCCCGCACAGCGGGGCCGGCCGGCCTGCCATGGGCACTGCTGGCCGCCGCGGGCCTGGCCTCCGCGGCGGCCGTCCGGCGCCTGGACCGCCGCGACCGGCTCTCGCCCACCCCTCAGATGGCCACCGCCACCTGAACGCGAACGCCTCGCGTACGCGGCTGAGGGCCGCCGGACCGCCACTTCGTTCATGGATCCTCCTCAGCTTCTTGGACGTCCCGGCGGTCTCGCGGCGTGAGCTGGAACCGCCGGCGGTACGGGCAGGCATGAGCGCGACGGGACACCGCCGACCGGGCAGCAGGTCGTCTGCCGAGGTCACGGTTCTTCGCGACGAGCACGGGACCGTCGGCCGGTCAGTTGTCGGTGGTGGGCAGCGAGCCGTGCAGGTAGTCCTCGATCGTCGTCGCGGGACGGCCGAGGAGATCGGCCAGGGCGGGGTCGGCGGGCCCGAAGTCGCCGCGCCGGCTGGCGGCGAACATGCCGACCAGCAGCTCGGCCGCCGCTGCGGGCAGCCCGGCCGAAAGCAGACCATGCCGGTATTCCTCGTCGGAGATGACGACGTGCCGGATCGCTCGGCCGGTGATGCGCGACGCGATCTCGGCCACGCGACTCATGTCGATCGCTTCCGGGCCGGTCAACGGCGGGGTGCGGCCGTCGAATCGCCCGTCGACGAGGATGCGTGCGGCGGCCTCGGCAAGATCGGCGTGGGCGGTCCACGCGACGGGTCCGTCCTGCGGGACGCGTAGCTCACCGGTGTCCAGCGCGTGCCGCAGCAGCTGGGGCACCGTCGAGGCGTAGAAACCGTTGCGCAGGGAGGTGAACGCCGTTCCCGACGTCTGCAGGGCTTCCTCGGTTGCGGCATGGTCGGGCATCGGGGGGAACGGAGACGACGGGTCGGCGCCCATGTGGCTCGTGTAGAGGATGCGCTTGGCGCCTGCCGCCACAGCGGCGTCGATGGCGTCGCGGTGCAGGCGCACGGTTTCGGCGCCGGTGCTGTTCGCCGACACGATCAGCACGTGGGACGCGCCCTCCCACGCGTCCCGCAGGCTCGCGGGCTCGGCGAAGTCGCCGTGCCGGACCCGCACGCCACGTCGGGCGAGGCTCGCTAGTTTACGCGGGTCGCGGACGCTGACACCGATCTGCTCGGCGGCTACGAGCCGCAGCAGATGGTCCACGACGGCACTGCCGAGCTGACCACTTGCCCCGGTGACGATGATCATCGCTTCTCCCTCTCATGAGTGCGAACCGCCGAAGCAGGCTCGCTATCGCTGGAAACATGATGACCATAGCACTGTTAATAACGACGGAAACACGGTTGTGTTATCGTTGGCCACGTGGACAGCAGAGAGGTCGACTCCCCGCGCGAGCGCATCATCGCCGCAGCCCTGGAGTTGCTCGGGGAGGGCGGCGAGGAGGCGGTCTCCACCCGAGCGGTCAGTGCTGCCGCGGGGGTGCAACCTCCGACCATCTATCGCTTCTTCGGCGACAAGCAAGGGCTGCTCGACGCGGTCGCGACCCACGGCCTGCACGCCTACCTCGCCACCAAGTCCGCCGTGCCGCTGTCCGACGATCCCGTAGCCGACCTGCGCCGAGGGTGGGACCTGCACGTGGAGCTGGGCCTGGCGCGCCCCGCCCTCTACACGCTCATGTACGGCCGGCCGCGCGCCGCCGCCTCACCGGCCGCCCGTGCCGCCGCCGACATCCTGGCCCACCACATCCGACGCATCGCCGAAGCAGGCCGCCTACGGGTGCCCGAAGCACTCGCCGCCGGTCTCGTCCACGCCGCCGGCTCCGGTACGACCCTCGCCCTCATCGCCACGCCCGAAGATCAGCGCGACCCTGCCCTGTCACCCACCGCCCGCGAAGCGGTCATCGCCGCCATCACGACCGACCAGCCCATCGGACGCCAACCCGGACCAGTGACCGCCGCCGTCGCCCTGCACGCCGCTCTGCCCCACGTCGACACGCTCACCGCGGCCGAGAAGACGCTGCTGACCGAGTGGCTCGACCGCATCACCACTTGACCACCCCACCTTCCCGAACCCCCAGCTCGACCTCCCGCCAAGGCAACCGGCCGCTTCCGAGCCCGCTCGTCGTCGTGCCCGCGATGCTCGCGGTCGCGGTCGCGGCCATGTCGCTTGTCTGGTGGCCGAGGGCACGCCCCCTCCTCGCGGCGATCACGGCGGCCGCCGGTGTGGTCGGCGCGACGTGCACGCTCGCCTGGTTGGCCGGTCCCGGCATCTCCGGCGGTCCGTCGACCTACACCCACACGGTTGCCGTGCTCACGCTCATCACGCTTACCGTGCGCTGGGCCGCCGTGCGGCAGGCAGTCCCGGCGGTGGCGGTGGCCGCGACCTCCGAAGCGCTGCTGGCGTTGCAGATCACTCAGCCGCCGCCCTCGGGCCTCGAAGCGGTCGCCCTCGCCCTCTTCTGGTCCATCGGCACGGCAGGCGCAATCGGTCTCGGCGCCTATCTCCGCACCCTCGACCGGCGCCGGGTCGAGGCGGTCAGGCAGGCCCGCCGCACCCAGCGCCTGCAGCTGGCCCGCGACCTGCACGACTTCGTCGCCCACGACGTCAGCGCCATGGTCATCCAGGCCCAGGCGGCGCAGATCCTGCTCGACCGCGATCCGTCCGAGGCCGCGGCGGCACTGCGGGCGATCGAGGAGGACGGCGCGCGGGCACTCGCGTCGATGGACCGAACCGTGCGTATGCTGCGCGAACTGGAGGGCGAGAGCGCCTCCGCCGAGCCACTGCCCGGGCTCGACAGCCTGCCCGATCTGGTACGGCGTTTCGCCGACGCGGGCTTCCCCGACACCGAGATGCGCGTCGAACCATCCGGCCCGGTGCCGCGCGAGGTCGCGACCACGATCTACCGCATCGTCGTCGAGGCGCTCACCAACGTCAGAAAGCACGCGCCGGCCGGGTCGAGCGTCGCCATTCAGGTGACCGACGAAAGGGGGGCGGTCGTCGTGACCGTGGCCGACCATGCGCGCGACCAGGCCCTGCCGCGTCTGCCGTCCGCCGAACGCGCCGGCGTCGGCTTGGCCGGGCTGGCCGAGCGGGTGCAGGCGCTGGGCGGCGAGTTCACCTCCGGCCGCGCCGCCGGCGGCGGCTGGGTCGTGAAGGCGGTGTTCCCATGACCATCCGGGTTCTGATCGCCGACGATCAGCCGACCGTCCGACGCAGCTTCCGCACGATCCTCGAGGCCCAGCCGGACCTGGAGGTGGTGGGCGAGGCGCCGGACGGCGTGACCGCGCTCGACCTCGCCCGCGAGCTGCGGCCGGACGTGGTCGTCGCCGACATCCGCATGCCGCGCATGGACGGGCTCGAACTCACCCGACGCCTGGCCGGCCCCGAGGTGGCGGCACCGATGCGGGTGATCGTCGTGACCACCTACGACCTCGACGAGTACGTGCACTCCGCGCTCCGTGCAGGAGCCTGTGGTTTCTTGCTCAAACACGCGGGGCCGGGGCTCCTTGTGGAGGGCATCAGGGCGGCAGCCGCAGGCGATGCCTTGATCAGCCCCTCGGTGACCGTACGCCTGCTGCGCCACCTCACCCCGTCACCCGCCCGCACCGGCGTGCCGGGCGAACAGCCACTGAGCGACCGCGAGCTGGAGATCGTCAAGCTGGTCGCCGCAGGCAAGTCCAACCCCGAGATCGGCGCCGAGCTGTTCATCTCGGCCGGCACCGCCAAGACCCACGTGGCCAATGTCCAGCGCAAGCTCGGTGTCCGCAACCGCGTGGGCATCGCCGCCTGGGCCTGGGAACACGGCCACGCGTGAACCAGCCGGGCGCTTCAGCTGAAGCAAGGCTCGGCTCGTCACCGGCGCACAGTATCCCACGGGAGATTCGGGTGACTTGGGATGGCGCTCCCTCGCCGGTCGTCCCGGTTCCTGCGTGGTGATCGCTCGCCGGGCAGAAAGTGTCGTCTCCGGTGCCTGACCAGGTAGGCCGCTGACATTCATCCCGCGTCGGCCACTGCCGACATCCTCACGCTCAACAGTCCTCGATCGCGCCCTCGGCCAAGTGCCCTGTACGGAGCCGAACGGCGGCGTGAGGCGGGTCTTGACCGGGCCGGACACCGGCTCCTTGGCGAGGCCCACGATCTTCGTTGCGCCGCCTCCCTGACGATCACGGTCTCCGTCACGCCGCCCCCATGACGATCTTCATGACGCCGACCGTGGACGGGGCTGCCCCGCCGCCCTGCGAGGCGTCGGGAGAAAGCGCGCCTTCCCTGCGGAGTTCTTACAGACTCCGGACGTTCCGGCTCCAGAGGGCCTCGACCTGCGCCGGCGGTGGAAAGCTCGGCGGTGTGAGCAGGTACGGCGCCGGCGGGCGCATGGTGTGCGCTGTCGCGATCCTGTCGGCCCTGGTCGCCGTCCTCGTCAGGATGGCGCTCGGGGGCTCCGGTCTGCTCGGCTGGCATCTGGCCGGGTGGGCGCTGTTCGCCGCCGCCCTGTGGGTGATGCGGACGCTGCCGGCAGGGCGTCTCACCGGCCTGGTCGTGGCCGGGGGCATCGCCGTGACCGCCACCGGCCTGGTGGCCCCGCCGAGCACCAGCACCGATTCCTACCGTTACGCGTGGGACGGCCGGGTGCAGGCGGCGGGCATCTCCCCCTACGACTACGCCCCCGCCGACCCGGAGCTGGCGTTCCTCCGGGATGACTGGCTCTTCCCCGGCGACTGCGCGGCGCCGCGTCTCGCTCCGCTCGGGGACGGAACGTGCACGCGGATGAACCGGCCCGCCGTGCACACGATCTATCCGCCGCTCGCCGAGGGGTACTTCCTTCTGGTGCACCGGCTCTCGCCCGAGGGGTCGCGGCACAAGGTCCTCCAGTTCGGGGGCGCGCTGATGGCGATCGCCGTGCTGCTCGCGCTGTGCCGATGGAGGGACGTGCGGACCGCCGCCTCCTGGGGCTGGTGCCCGGCCGTGCCGGTCGAGGCGGTGAACAACGCGCATGTCGACGTCCTGGGCGTGCTGCTGGTGGTGCTGGCGTTCTGCGTGGTCCGGGACCGGGGCCGCGGGGTGCTGCTCGGCGCCGCGGTCGCGGCCAAGCTGCTGCCCGCCACCGCGTTGCCCGGCGCCCTGTCGGGCGTGCTCAGGCAGGGGGTGGTGTGGCGGCGGCGTCTCGTCGTCGTGGTGCCGGCCGCGCTGGTGGTCATGGCGGCGTACCTGCCGTACGCGCTGGTCTCGCGGGGCTCCGTGCTGGGCTATCTGTTCGGGTACGTGCGGGAGGAGGAGTACGCCGACCCCTCGGCCAAGAGCCGGTACGCGCTGGTGCGGCTGGCGCTGCCCGACTCCTGGGCGCCGTTCGCCGCGATCCTCCTGCTGGCGCTGGTCGTCCTGCACGTGCTGCGGGAGGGGGACCCCGAGCGGCCCTGGGCCGGGGCGCTGCTGGTCACCGGGTCGCTGCTGCTGCTGTTCACACCCGCGTACTCCTGGTACGCGCTGCTGGTGGTCGCGATGGTCGCCATGGACGGCAGGTGGGAATGGCTGACCGTGGCGGCGGCCGGAGCGGTCGCCTACCTGTCCGGCCCGGCCACGGCGGCCTACGCGGTGGCGGGGCTGGCGGTCGGCGTCGGCTGGGCCGTACGCCGGGCACACCGTTCCCCCGCATGGACACGAGGAGGAGCGCAGCCGTAGTTCTCCGGACGAGGGCCGCCGGGATCGCCGCAGATCGGCGCGCCGTTGACCGCGGCCTCCGGAATTTCTTGCACAGGGCAAGGATCTGCTACGGTCGTGGACGGTGAGCCGGGAAGTCTGGTCGGCGTGGAAATGTCATGCGATCGAAGGGCAGCCGTGAGCCGGAACCAGCCGCTTCCCCGGACCGCTCCGCCCTGCGGGTGCGGCAGTGGAGCGTGGGCCCGGTGAACGTCCTCACGCTCAGCGGCATGCTGACCTCCGACACCGCGGGCACGCTCGAGCGCCCTCTGGTGCAGGCCCTGGCCGCGCGCTTGCCGCCGCTCGTCGTGGTGGACGTGTGCCGGACCGACGAGATCGACTCCGCGGGCCACACTCTGCTGGCCGACGCCGAGCGATACGCGGCGGCGGCGGGCGGCCGGCTGATCGTGGCGAGAGGGAGCGGACACGCCGCGGGAGCCACGGCTGCTGCCGCGGCGCCGACCCTGGAGGAGGCGCTGAGCGAGCTGGCCCGGCCGGTCCGACGCGGCCCCACGCCTCCGCCGGAACCGCCTGGCGGCGAACCGGCCCAGGACTAGGAACGTCCGCTAGATCTCGGGCACCGCCTTCTCGTCGGCCGCCTGGGCGAACGCGCTCAGGGCCGCCACCACCGCCTCCCGCTGATTCTGCGTCAACTGGCCCAGGATCCGCGCCAGGTCGCCGCGGCGATGCCGGGTGACCCCGTCCACCAGCGCCCGCCCCTGCGGAGTGAGCGCGATGCTCACCGTCCGCCTGTCATCAGCGGGCCGGCCGCGTCGCACCAGGCGCTTGGCCACCAGCCGATCGCACATCCGCGACGCCGTCGACTGGCTCACGTCCAGCGCGTCGGCCAGGCTCGCCAGCCGCTGCGGGCCGCGCGCCGCGATCACCACCAGTACCCGGTACTGCGGAAGCGTCACGTCCCCGCCCGCCGCCGCGATCGACCGCGCCGCCACCGCCACCAACGCGCGGCTCGCCGTCAGCACCGACTCCACAACCGGATCGTCCTCCGACAACCGCTCAGCGACCGGAACGTCCACCGCACTCCCCACATGTCGACCATCGCCGCACCATCCAACCGCGATCATCGCGGTTCCCGCCGGGTCTCAGCCACGGCACCTTCCCCAGCAGCCCGGCTCTACCGGCGGTCCGGCCGGAGGTGTGGAACATCCGGGGCATCTCGTTCGTCTTTCGAGGTGTGACGAGCTCACCTGATCGTGACGGGCGGCTGCGGGACGCGGCCGCCCGCGTGCGCCGGGCGGATCATCTGCGGCGGCTGCGTGAGGCGACGGCGGAGCAGATCCAGGACACCCGCCGTACCCTGGCCGGCCTGGAGCTGGAGCTGTCCAAGGAGGAGAACGACGTCACCCGCCTGGAAGGCGGGCTGTCCGCCGTCCTGGCCCGGCTGCTGGGCGACCGCGCGGAGCGGCTGGACCGCGAGCGTGCCGAGGCGGCCGCCGCCCGGCAGCGGGTCGAGGGCCACCGGGCCCGCCTGGCCCGGCTTGAGGCGGACGCGCGCGCCACCGAGGCCGAGCTGGCCGGGCTCGCGACGGCCCCGCAGGAGTACGCGGCGTCACTGGCCGAGAAGGAGCGGCAGCTCGTCGGCGGCGGTGACGCCCGCGCCAGGGAGCTGGTCGACCTCGGCGCCGCTCTGGACCGGGTGGTGGCGGACCTGCGTGAGCACGCGGAGGCGCAGCAGGCCGGAAAGGCCGCGCATGACGCGCTCCGTCAGGTGCTGCGCCATCTGAGCTCGGCCAAGAGCGCCTCCACCTGGGACGTGCTCGGCGGCGGCCTGTTCGCCGACGCCATCGAGCACGGCCAGTTGCACACCGCCGACCAGGCCGCGTGGCACGCCCAGCGAGCCCTGGACGTCTTCTCCCGCGAGCTGGCCGACGTCGGCGTCTCCGCACGTCCGCACCTGCCCAAGGTGGACACGCGGTGGTTCGTCGACACGTTCTTCGACAACATCATCACCGACCTGCTCAAACATCAGCGCATCGCGAACACCCACGCCGAAGTCGCCAGGACGGCCCAGTGGGTGCAGGACATGGGCGCGCACCTGCGGTCCCGCACTGCCGAGCTGTGGGCCGAGCAGTCGCGGCTGCTGGCCAGGCGGGAGGCGCTGCTGCTCGGCTAGGCTCCCCCGGACCCAGGCCGCCGGAGCACCTGGCCGGCGGGCAGTCAGCGCACGCCGGAGCCGGGGTTCAGCTCGTCCCAGTCGCGGCGGGCCAGCGCGACGGCGTCGCGGTGCTCCGCCGACCAGTCGGCCAGGGTCTTGACCAGATGCGTCAGGCTGTGGCCCATCGGCGTCAGGGCGTACTCGACCTGCGGCGGGATGGTCGGATGGACGGTGCGCGTGATCATTCCGTCGCGCTCCAGCCGCCGTACGGTGAGCGTCAGCATGCGCTGCGAGATGCCCGGGACGGCGCGCTGGAGCTGCCGGAAGCGGCGCACTCCCTGCGCCAGCTCGACGACGACCAGCACCGACCACTTGTCGCCGATCCGGTCGAGAACCTCGCGTATGCCGCAGTCCTCACCCTCTCCCCCGCACGTGACCACGGGCTGGGTGGTTACCGCCGTGTGCCCCACTGACATCGAAGTGCCTCCTTCCGCCGCGCGGCGCGGACCCGCAGCATGGTCGTGGTTACCAAGAAGAACCTACCGCCAGGGAGAACTCCGATGATTCTGGTCACCGGCGCCACCGGCGCCCTGGGCGCGCTGGTCGCCGAAAGGCTGTCCGGCCGGGACGACGTGGTCCTGGGCACCCGCGCGCCCGAGCGTGTCCTGGGGACGTCGCCCGTCCGCCGGATCGACTTCGACGCCCCGGACACGCTCGCCGAGGGGTTCGCGGGCGTCGACGTGCTGCTGCTGATCTCCGCGGGCTACGGCGAGGACGACACCGTCATCGCCCGCCACGAGGCCGCCATCGCCGCGGCGGAGAAGGCCGGCGTCGGCCACGTCGTCTACACCAGCCTCACCGCGGACGGCGACCACCTGCCGTACGCGCTGCCGCACCGCTGGACCGAGCGCCGGCTGCGCGACAGCGCGCTGACCTGGACGATCCTGCGCAACGGCCTCTACGCGGAGCTGCTGGCCCTGCTCACGGCGCCGTCGCCGGACGGCACGGTCACCGCGCCGCTGGGCGACGGGCGGGCGGCCGTCGTGGCCCGCGCCGACCTCGCCGACGCCGCCGCGCTCGTCGTCACCGACGCACCCGCCCACGCGGGCCGCGTCCACGAGCTCGTCGGCGAGCACGCCGTCGGCGGCGCCGACCTGGCCCGGGCGTACGGCGCGCACGTCCGTTACGAGCCCGGGACCCTGGCCGAGGCTCGCGCGGGCATCACCGCCCTCGGCGTCGAGGCGTTCCAGGTGCCGATGCTGGTCGGCACCTACTCAGCCATCGCCGCGGGCTTCCTCGGCCGTACGGGCGGCGAGCTGCGCGCGCTGCTCGGACGGGCGCCCCGACCGGCGATCGAGGCCATCACCTCGCCCTGAGAACTCGCCCTGAGAACTCGCCCTGAGAACTCATCCTGAGAAGAGGCCGGCGACGGCCGGTCAGCCGGCCAGCCGCCGGCGCAGGTGCTCCTTGCCCTGCTCGGCGCCTTTGTGGCTCTCGGCCTGGGCTCTGCGGAAGAAGTCCGCCAGCTCGGAGTCGCCGGCCCGTTCGGCGTCGGCGATGTAGCTCTCCAGCCGCAGCGCGTTGCTGAGGCACTTCTCGACGAACCAGATCAGGTTGTAGTCCTTGTCCTTGGTACCGGTGACCTCACCGGTCTCCTGACGCGACGGATCCATGGGCACCTCCGGTCGAGACACGGACACGCACCCCGTAGGGGCGGCATTCGGTCCTGTACCCGAGCCGCGCCGGATATATCTCCAGGTGGCGAGGGGTGCGGCGCGTGGCAGGGTCGCGGGGGGGGGGGCGGGCGCGGCCCCCCCCCGAGATCGTGGTTGTGGGGGAGAGTAGTTTTAGAATATGGTATATAAAAGAGGTGGGGGGGAGAATAAAAAATAA